>CAINLH010000075.1 GCA_903850275.1 uncultured Acidimicrobium sp. | reverse complement strand
TGCGGCCAGCCCGAGACTTACCTAAAGCCAGCGTCTCCTGGGCAAGAGGGGCAGGGGGTTCCTTGGAGATTTGGGGGAGCGTTCGTCAGTTCCTGGGGAGGGAAAGTCAATACCCATAAGGGTTTGGTGCCACTGTGTAACACCCTGAGATATAATGTCAATATGACTTATACACGGAGATATATTAGTAAAAAAGACTGTATCTCATGTGCTATATTCATCATCCCACAAAAGCACGAAAGGAGTATATCGCAAATAACCAACAAAATAAGGCTAATCAGCGGTCATCCAGCCGAGGACAGCAACTAGTCAATATCACAGATTCCAAAACTCAACCGCCAGCAACCACAGCCAATCGTCTCTCGAAAGGGGATCCAATGACCACCAAGCGCAACCCAAAAAACCGCAACCAACAAAGGAAGCAACTGCAGGATGCATACGTCGTCGGTTTCTATGAGGCGATGTACACCAGGTTCGGCAATCGGGAAACCTACAAGGGTCAGAACATTGACGACGTTGTGCAGTTTGCGGTGGTCGAATTAATGAAGCGCATTACCTACGTGATGGGCAAGTATCCAAACCCGGCGTACTACGCGGCAGCGCGATTCAACAACGTGGTGACCGATTATCAACGACGTCAGTCGGCACAAGCAGGATCTGGGGCATTGGGGCAGCGCAGGTGGGAATCCTCAGCGAATGAAAAGGTCGCAGAGGCAATTGAGTCCATTTCATTTGACTGTTCGGAAGACTGGGCAGACTCGATGGACAAGATGTCACTTGTTAAAGAAATTTTCGGCGTCCTGGGAGTTCAGGAACAGAAGATGGTCCACTTGTCAGCAAAGGGATACTCCGTGACCGAGATTGCAAAGCAGGTGAGTCTTCGTCGCGAGACCGTGAGCAAGAAGATGTCTAAAGTGCGTTCGACAGCAAAAACGTTTAGGCCTGCCGCATAGCGGCATCCGGCGCGATGATCAGTATTGATCGCGAAGGCGCAACCATGAATGCCTTCACGTGAAGAACATCAAGTGTCTTTAGCTGGCGAGCAGTAAGCGTCGACAGGCGAACATCGGTCATGTCGCGAAGTTGCACCTCGATGGGCACACCACGCGTCATGCCGGTGAGGTCGATTGCTTCGCTGTCGGACAAGGCCAGCTTCATCGAAACAACGTCGTGCTTGCGCACCATCAAGTTTTCGGCCAGCACCACGCTGTCGTGAACAACCCAGCCTGCTGGAACACGAACCAACCAACGACACGAGAGCCGATGCAGTTGAGGGGCAAGCTTCCAGAGCAGCAGCAAGCCAAGAATTAGACCTGGAATGCCAAGGATGAGATTTCTTTGTGCCAACAAAACTGGTGGATAGCAAACGAAGAGAACCAACAAACCCCATGCAAGCAATGTTGGCAATATGAGTGGTGCAGGAATCTTCAGCAAGTAACGACGCTCGTCGCCATAAGCACCGGCCTGAACGTGGAGCAACCCGTATTCGGCTGTGAAGATGAGCATCAATGCAATGACCGAGCACACCGCACTGGCCACTTGCAGTGCTTCCCAAGACGTGTCGGGCAAACTAGCCAATAGCCATGCAGTCACCACTGGGGTGATACTGCGCACCACCGTGAGCGAAATGGGGTGATGCAGCCAGGTTGCCAGCGCCACTAGGCCCCACAGCACCCAAAGAAAAACGCTTTGCGTTGCCCCGTCAGTGGTGAGTGAATTGGGCAACAATGCAGCGATTATCCATAACACCCGAACAGGCCAGGAAAGGCGAGTGAGCAGTGTTGAAATCACCTCACGAGCCTAGGGCAGTACAGCCCGCAAGTAATGTTGAGAAC
>CAINLH010000074.1 GCA_903850275.1 uncultured Acidimicrobium sp. | reverse complement strand
GTGCAATTTCGACGGCGCTCCACCATGCGATGGCGTTCATTGGCATGGTGCTTGGAATACCCGGTGGGTCGAGTAGCCACATCATGGCGAATGAAAATGCGGCGCCTGCAAAAACCAACCACAATCCGGTGAGCAAGTCGGTGCGTGGCATCACGCGCGAACCAAGCACTGAGTAGACGGCGTAGATAAGTGCTCCGACAATGATGAACACAATTCCCGACGCCTCGGCGCTGGAAACATCGCTTGCGGTCAGTGCCACGCCGCCGATTGTTGCGACGAGGCACGGCCAAATAATGGAAGCGGGCTTGTGTCGATAGAACAGCCAACCGAGCAACACCACAATCATTGGATAGAAGTAGAAGAGCACCATGACTAAGCCCGAATCCATTCGGTCGAGTGCGCTAAATACACACACACCGTTTCCGTACAGGCCAAGTGCGCCGAGCAGAAACAGTTGCAGCGACGTTTTGCGTTCTGGCCACTTGCGAAGACCAACGTGCACGAAACGGATGACGAGCAGGACAGCGGCAGAAATGGCGTAACGCGCGGTCATTAAACCGAATGGGTCGGCGCCGCGGTCGTAAGCGGCGTGAACAAAAATTGGGGTTATGCCATACAAAGTGGAGCTCGTGAGTGCGAAGGCAACACCAGCTACGCCACGATTTTTTAGCACCCCAAGAAACTAGTCGTTGATACCAGCGGCCTTGTCTTTTGCCCGATCACCATTGATCACTGCACGCGCGATGCGAACGCCGATAAATACCATTGCTGCAAGCAGCACGCCAAACGTAACTAGTTGCATCGAACCGCCGCGGTCGCCCGAGAGCACGGGTTCGGAACCGCAACCTGGTTTCTGCAGAAGACCAACACATTGATTGACATTGTTTCCACCGAGTGGGTCGGGGATAGTGGTGTCTGTTCCGCTTGTCATACACCCATCGTTCCACCTCTTGGGCTCGATTGCCACCGCTCAACTACAGTCATTGGTCACCATGGCTAGCGCTTCACTCCATATGCCGCAGCAAACGGTTTTAGTGGTTGATTTCGGTGCGCAATACGCCCAATTGATTGCCCGTCGGGTGCGCGAAGCGCAGGTGTATTCAGAAATCGTTCCGCACCGCATTTCTGCCAGCGAAGTGCAAGCCCGCAAGCCAATCGCCATCATTTTGTCTGGTGGGCCAGCAAGCGTGCATGTGGAGGGTGCCCCGATTCTTGATCGGGAAATCTTTGAGTTGGGCATTCCGATTTTGGGTATTTGTTATGGCGCCCAATTGATTGCTCAGCAGTTGGGCGGGGTTGTCGCCCGCGGCGGGCGCGGCGAATATGGCCGCACACAGTTGCAACGCATCCCTGGGGCGGCATCGCAGTTGCTACACGACGGTATTCCGGCCCAAATCAGTGTGTGGATGAGCCACTTCGATGCCGTGTCTGAATTGCCGAGTGGTTTCATTGCAACAGCCAGCACGCCAGAAGCGCCGATGGCAGTGATTGAAAACCCAGCAAAGAAAATATGGGGAGTGCAGTTTCATCCCGAGGTTGCACATTGTGAACACGGCCAGGACGTGCTCGAACGGTTTTTACACGACCTCGTTGGCGTGCCGCGCAATTGGACGATGTCGTCAATTGTCGAAGATCAGGTTGATGCAATTCGCAAGCAAGTAGGAACTGATCGCGTGATCTGCGGCTTGTCGGGCGGGGTGGACTCTGCCGTTGCTGCAGCCCTCGTGCACAAGGCGGTGGGCAAGCAACTGACTTGTATATATGTAGACATCGGCCTGATGCGCAAGAACGAGAGCGAGCAAGTCGTCGAGACGTTTCATCGCGTGATGGGGATAGAGCTGATTCATGTAGATGCTGGTGCTCGCTTTTTTGAAAAGTTGCAGGGCGTTACAGAGCCAGAAGCGAAACGCAAAGCCATTGGCGAATTGTTTGTGCGAATCTTTGAAGAACACACGGGCGGCCTTACTGACGCAAAGTTCCTTGTTCAGGGCACGCTGTATCCAGACGTGATTGAAAGCGGCGGGGTGGACGGCACCGCAAGCGTGATCAAGAGCCATCACAACGTTGGCGGCTTGCCCGACGACATGACGCTGCAACTGTGCGAACCGCTGCGCACGCTGTTTAAAGACGAAGTGCGCAAAGTTGGAACCGAGCTTGGACTGCCAGACGAAATCGTGTGGCGCCAACCATTTCCTGGCCCAGGTTTGGGTGTGCGCATCATTGGCGAAGTAACACCAGACAAAGTGGCCATATTGCAAGAAGCCGATTTCATCGTGCGCGAAGAAGTTCGACTTGCCGGATTAGAGCGCAGCATTTGGCAAGCGTTTGCAGTGCTTGCCGACATTCGTTCGGTTGGCGTGATGGGCGATGAGCGAACGTATGGTCACCCAATCATCATTCGTGCAGTGACAAGCGAAGATGCAATGACGGCCGACTGGGCGCGGTTGCCTTACGACTTGTTGGAAAAAATGTCGTCTCGAATTATTAATGAGGTGAAAGGTATTAACCGCGTGGTCTACGACATCACGTCGAAACCACCAGGAACCATCGAGTGGGAATAGCCCGTAGTTATAGGCAATTAGCCGCCTAACACCTGGCCGAATGGCTCGGTAGAATGAACAAATCATGATCCGTGACGCCATTGGGCGTATACGTCGAAGTGTGCCTGTATTGGCCGCCATCATCCTCTCCACCACGGTGGCTGTAGGCGTTATTGCCATGCCCGTTCAGGCAACGGGTGGGTCGGCCGACGAACAGCGTCGTGTCAACGAGATCATCAACGAATTGGACCGGCTGGGCGCGCAAATCGATTCTCTTGGCGAGGACTACGCGCTCGCGGTGAACACCCAAGAAGACTTGGCCGTAGAAATCGCGTCGACCGAGGCGCGCATCGCAGAAAAAGAAAAAGAATTGGTGGCAATGCAAGGCGACTTGCAAGCAGCAGCACTGAAATCGTTTGTGCGTGGTGGGTTCTCGAGCACGCTGTCAAACATTTTGGGGTCCACTAGCTCGATCGGCGATTCGGTTCGCAAGAAATATCTCACTTCGGCAGCCTTGAACACGGGCGCTGGTAACACCGACGCGTTGCAGGGAATCATTGATGACCTTGCCAAAGAACGCGCGACGCTGGAGAAGCAACGCAAAAAGGCTGAGAGTGCAGCCGACTACGCAGCGTCTCGTTTGAACGCGGCAGAGTCGTTGGCAAGCACATACGAGTCGATGCAGGCAGCAGCAGAACGAGAACTTGGCTCGGCGTTACGAAGCGAGCGGCAGCGCCGTGAAGCTGCAGCACTTGAAGCAGCGCAGGCAGAGGCAGCAAAATTTAAGGGCTCGAAATATGCAAACGTTGCGCCACCATCGTCGAAGGCGGG
>CAINLH010000073.1 GCA_903850275.1 uncultured Acidimicrobium sp. | reverse complement strand
TAATTTTTTGGGCCACGTCACTAATTCGGCCTTCGATATTTGTCGTGGTGCCAACCTTTTCGCCGTAGGCGGCGGCAGGGAAAATGATGTTTGCTTGCGACGACGACTCGGTGATGAAGGTGTCGATAGAAATGATGTTGCGTGCGCCGTTGATTGCGCGACGGGCCAAGTCGGCATCGGGCACATCGCGCAGTGGGTCGGCGCCAAGCAACACGAGGCACTCAATTTTTCCGGCGGCGGCAAGTTCGAGCATGTGGGTGGTGTCGGCTGCACCATTTTTTGGCGCGAGGCCTGCGGTGATTGCGCCGCGCACGTTGCCACGGCGAAGCACCGGCAAAACTTTGGCGTGTGGCGCAAGGTGCAAGATTTCGCCAAGTGCGTGCACCACCGAGTCGGCAGACTCGGCCAAGTTCATGCGGCCAACAACAACCACTGCCGAACCGCTGTTGAGCTGTTCGATAACCGAAGCATCGAGGGCGGCAACTGCTTGAGCGGTTTTTCCTGGTTCCACTTGCAGGCTCTTCCATGCATTTTGCGTGAGGCCAGTTGGGCGCGAAGTGAACTCGAGAACGCGGGCCGTGCGCTTTTGCGCGGCATCACGCACGCGAAGGAACAAGACAGGAAGTTCTTCTTTCAAGTCGGGCGTGAGCAGAACGATTGTTTTTGCGGTTCCAATATCGTCGATGGTTGCTTGCGGCAACGAAAAGATTTCGGCTGGAAGGCCGTCGGCAAGTTGGCAGTCGCGCTGATCGACACCGAGTGCGTCGGCAAAAGCGGCCCATGCAAACGCGTCTTCGTTGGTGCCGCGGGCGCCACCGATGATGCCAACCGATTGCGGCGAAACGGCAAGTGCAGTGCGCAACATGCGCGAGGCTGCATCGACTGCGCTCGACCATGAGGCCGCAACGAAATTTCCGTTTGCGTCTTTGATCAGAGGTGTTGTGACGCGGTTGTCGGAATTGACAGATTCGAAGTTGAAGCGGCCCTTGTCGCACAGCCAGCCCCAGTTGACTGGGTCGATGTCGACGCCTTGGTAACGCACCAGTTCGTCGCGGCTGCTTTGCACGACGGTGCGGCAACCAACCGAACACGTGGTGCATGTGCTTTCCACCTGGTCCAAGTCCCACGGGCGGGCCTTGAAGCGATATGGCTTTGCGGTAAGTGCGCCAACCGGGCAGATCTGCACGGTGTTACCCGAGAAGTATGAGCTAAACGGCTCGTCGGGAAATGTATTGACTTGGGTGTTGTTGCCGCGGCTTGTGAATGAAATAAGCGCGTCGCCCGCGACTTCATCCGCGAAGCGCGTGCAACGATCGCACAAGATGCAGCGCTCGCGATCGAGGAATACGTTGTCGGAAATTGGAATTGGTTTTTCGTAGTGACGCTTTTCTTCTACGTAACGGCTCTCGCCCGGGCCATGGCTGAAAGCTTGGTCTTGCAGCGGGCACTCGCCGCCCTTGTCGCACACTGGGCAATCCAGCGGATGGTTTGCAAGCAGCAATTCGAGCACGCCTTCTTGCGCTTTTTTGACGCCTTCGGTTGCTGTGCGAACCACTTGGCCTTCGGCAACAGGTGTCATGCACGAGACAACCATCATCGGGCCGCGTGGGCCTTCTACTTCAACCAAGCATTGGCGGCACATGCCAACTGGTGTCATGCGTGGGTGATAGCAAAAACGCGGAATGAATTCGTTTGCGTCGTCGGCTGCGGCGATGACGAGGTCGCCCTTTTTAGCAGTAACGGTTTTGCCGTTAATCGTGAGGCTGACTGCTGTTGGGTCTGGCGTCGTCATGATGCTGCTCCCACTGCAGTTACAGGAATGGTGATGCGCTTGGTAACGCGCGATTCGAATTCGCTTCTAAACAGAGTGAGCGCCGAGTGCAACGGAGCAAATGCCGAAGGCCCAACGAAACAGATGGTTGTCATCTTGTAGGGAAACGGAACTGCTGCGAGGCCGAGTGCTTCGTTCGATGCATGCGGGAAGTCGCCTGGGCAAATCATTGCGCCAACTTCCAGCATTTGTTGCAAATCGGCATCGGTGCCCTTGCCTTCAACAACGCGAGTGAGGATTCGCTCGAGCCAGGTGCCACCCTCGCGACATGGCGTGCATTTGCCACACGATTCGTGCGCATAAAAACGCGTCAGCGTGAGTGCGGCGGCGGGAATGTCGGTGGTGGAGTCCATCACCATGATTGCGCCCGAACCGAGCATGGAACCTGCGGGCCCAACTTGGCTTGCTTCAAACGGCAAGTCCAACTGATCCGGTGTGAACCATGGTGCCGAACCGCCACCAGGTACGAATGCTTTCAGTTCGTTGTCGTTGCGAATGCCGCCGCAAAACTCGGCGCCGTACAACAAGTCGCGAAATGTGGTGGTTCCGTTGATGATCTCGTACACACCTGGGCGCTTGACATGACCGCTGACCGCAACCATGCGCGTGCCCGGCGAAGTTTTTGTGCCGATTGCGTTATATGCGTCGGCGCCATTGACGGCAAGCCATGGCAAGTTGGCAAGTGTTTCCACGTTGTTGACGATGGTTGGCGGGCCGTACAAACCATTTGCGGCAGGAAAGAACGGTGGCTTTAGGCGCGGCATGCCGCGGTTGCCTTCAAGGCTTTCAATAAGCGCGGTCTCTTCG
>CAINLH010000072.1 GCA_903850275.1 uncultured Acidimicrobium sp. | reverse complement strand
TGAATAATCACTTCGGATGGAACGGCGCCTTCAACTAAAAAGTTTGCCGACGCCTCGGCTTCCGTGAACCGATCCCCTGGTTGGTTTCCACCGGTTGTGATTATTCGTGGCGCGATGCCGTCGGCCCACAGTGCAAGCGCATGCTCAAGGCGAGCTCGCAATTGCGGCGAAGGCTTACCGTCGTATTGCGCAACGCCAAGAACAACGATTGCATCAACACTGCGCGCTTGATCGGTGCCACCCACTCGCCAGACTTGCACCACGTTGACGCACGCGTAAAGCACCGCAACTACTACAACAACAAGCAACGTTTTTAGCGCGCGTCGCACGTTGTGCCTACTTGCGCGAAAGTGCGGCGCGAATTCGTCGCAACGACTCGTCGCGGCCAAGCAGTTCAATTGGTTCAAACAGCGGCGGGCCAACTGTGCGTCCGGTGATTGCAATACGCAGCGGGCCCTGCAATTTGCCCAACTTCACTTCGTGCTCTGTGCCCACGGCTTCAACGGCTTGCTTAATGCTCTCGGCATTCCACTCGATTGTTTCGAAGGCGGTGGCAATTTGCGTCAAGGTTGGAATGGCGAAGTCGGCGCTGAACGCTTTCGTAAATGCCGCGTCGTCGATGGGTGGCTCTGCCATGAACAGGAAGTCCACCATGTCCACAACTTCGGCCATCACTGCAACTCGTGTTTGCACGAGTGGTGCCATGGCGGCGAACACTTCGGGCTTGTAACGCTCGGCAGGCCATGTTGCGGCCGCACTGGTGAGAATGTTGTTAGCGGCATTAACGAAATCCGACAGCGGCATTTTGCGAATGTATTCGCCGTTAAACGCCTGCAGCTTTTTGATATCGAAGAAGGCCGGCGAGTGATTGACACTCTCCAACGAGAACTCCTGAACGATTTGTTCCCAAGGGACAATTTCGGTGTCGCCAATGGGCGCCCAACCAAGCGTCATTAGATAGTTGACCATTGCCTCGGGCAAAATTCCCTCTTCGCGGTATTGCTCGACGGCCACCTTGTCGCGGCGCTTCGACAACTTCTTGCGTTGCTCGTTTACCAACACGGGCACATGCGCCCACACCGGCGGGGTTACACCAAGCGCGTCCCACAGCATCTGCTGTTTGGGTGTGTTTGGCAGGTGCTCTTCTGCGCGCACCACATGTGTGATGTTCATGGTCATGTCATCAACGACGTTTGCAATGAGAAACACAGGGGTGCCGTTGCCGCGCAACAACACAAAGTCTTCGATTGTCGAGTTGTCAAACTCCACCTCGCCACGAACGGTGTCGTGCACAATCGTTTTTCCAGCAGGCACCTTGAAACGCAACACATGGCCTGGCCCAGCGGCAAGGCCTCGGTCGCGCGAGTAGCCGTCGTATCCATTGAGCCCTGCAGCCTTGGCGCGTTCCTGAATCTGTTCGGTGGTCAAGTCGCAGTAGTACGCGTGGCCGGCAGCAAACAGTTTGTGCGCTGCGGCAACGTGGGCCTCGGCATTGGTGGATTGAAAGTACGGGCCTTCAAAATGAGGGTCGTTGCTATCGATGCCGATCCATGCCAGCGCGTCGATAATGCCCTGCGTCCATTGCGGCTGATTACGCGATTCGTCGGTGTCCTCAATGCGCAACACAAAAGTGCCGTTGTTCTTCAGCGCGAGTAGCCAGTTGTACAACGCGGTACGAGCACCACCCACATGGAAATATCCGGTTGGTGATGGTGCAAAGCGATATCGCGGCGTGGCAGTTGACATTGATATTCAGGCTATCTGAGTAGCCCATGCACTATGGGTGAGCACTATCGTGATGACTACTTCGCTATGACACAAACCAACCAAACCAACATTTATGGTGAACCACTCACCACATGTTGCACGTCTCCGATGACAGGTTTCTTTCGCACGGGCTGCTGTGAAACAAGTGGCGACGACACTGGCGTGCACACAGTGTGTGCAGTGATGACCGACGACTTTTTAGCGTTTTCAAAAGCAGCCGGCAACGACTTGTCGACGCCGATGCCTCAATATGGTTTTCCTGGTTTGAAGGCCGGAGACCACTGGTGTCTCTGCGCAATGCGTTGGCAGGAAGCACTAGATGCGGGCAAAGCTCCAAAGGTGAATTTGCATGCAACACATATTCGATCACTCGAATTTGTAGACCTCAGTGATCTAGAGGCCCACGCGCTGTAGCAAGTGCTTATGCGCCGGTGAGCGCGCGCCACGACATGGGTGTCGAGGCAGTCAACTGATCGATTGACAACTGAAATGTTGTGTCGGGCACCATGTCGACAAGTTCTCGACACTCGTAATAGTGGTGTGCATCGCGAAGGCCGGCAAACACCGTGCGACGCTTTGTCAGCAAGTCGGCTGGCGGGGTTTCTACAAACCAACCCCAAATGGTGAGGGCAAAGGTGAGATCGTGCATGACTGGCGCGCGGCCGTACATCGATGCGCGCTTCAAGGCAATGCCAATGGTGCCGCGAATGGCGTCTTCCAGATTTTCGCCCTCTTGCACTTTGATCTTGTGCTTGACACGGTTGGCCAACAACAAGATGTAACCCTGGTCGGGGCCTTGATGGCCAAGCTTGGCGCCCTGTGGCTGCCGACCAAGAATCTCTGCAGGCCGATCCTTCACCCAACTATCTGGGACGTGGTTGGGCGATTCGTATGCGCGAGGCGCATCGGTTGGATCTACTCGTGTGTGTTTTGGTGCGGCCATACGCAAGCGAGCCTAGTTGCCCGAGGTGTGCAGCAGCCCGAATACAAGCGACTCTTCCAATGCACGCCACGATGCCTCGATGATGTTTGGCGACACACCAATGGTCGTCCATGATTTATCACCGTTCGTGGCGTCGATGAGCACTCGCGTTACTGCACCAGTTGCAGAACCCGAATCCAAAATTCGCACTTTGTAGTCGGTGAGGTGCACTTTGGAAAGTTGCGGGTAGTTCTTCGACAGTGCCGAGCGCAATGCGGTATCGATTGCGTTAACGGGGCCGTTGCCCTCCGCCGTGCACACCTCGCGGCTATCGCCCACTGTTACTTTCACTGTTGCTTCAGTAGTGAAGGTGCTGTCTGCAGCCTCGTCGGTGATCACTCGCATCGATTCCACACTGAAGAAGTCCTGCTTCCAACCAGTAGCCCTGCGCATCAACATTTCTAGCGATGCGTCGGCTGCCTCAAAGTGGTAGCCCTCGTTCTCGAGGCGCTTCAAGTCTTCGATCACGCTGTTGATTGCCGGGCCGTCAAGGCTCAGGCCCAACTCGTCGGCCTTCATGGTGACAGTTGCTTTGCCAGCCATTTCCGAAACGAGGAACCGCGTGCCGTTGCCAACCAACTCGGGCGCCACGTGTTCGTATGCATCTTTCGCGCGAGCGATTGCCGACACATGCAAACCGGCCTTGTGTGCGAAGGCCGACGTGCCAACGTAAGGCGCTTGCGGGTTCATCGGCCTGTTCAATATCTCGGCAACAAAGTTGCTTACTTGTGTCAATCGCTCTAACCGGCCGTCGGGCAGGCACGTGTAGTTCATTTTCAATTGCAAGTTTGGAATAACGGTGGTCAAGTTGGTGTTACCCGTTCGCTCGCCTAGGCCATTGAGGGTGCCTTGCACGTGACGAGCACCGCTTTGCACGGCGGCCAACGAGTTGGCAACTGCGCAACCCGTGTCGTCGTGACAATGGATGCCGATCGTTGCGTCGTTACCGATGTGTTTTTTCACTGCTGCAACAATGTCGAGCACCTCGTTCGGAAGCGATCCGCCGTTCGTGTCGCACAGTACCAAGTGCGTTGCGCCATTGATGATTGCTGCCTCAAGTGCTCGAAGCGAAAACTCGGGGTTGGCTTTGTATCCGTCGAAGAAGTGCTCCATGTCTACAAGCACTCGTCGATCGTTACCGTGCAAAAACTTCACGGAGTCGGCGATCATGGCAATGCCCTCTTCGAGTGTTGTCTGCAATGCCTGGGTGACGTGGTAGTCCCACGCTTTTGCCACGATGCACACGGCCGAAGTCTCGGCGTCGAGCAAGTTGCGAAGCGTTGCGTCGTCGTCAACTTTTCCAAGTGGTCGGCGCGTCGAACCGAATGCAACCAACGTTGATGTCGACAGCGTCAGTTCTTTCTTTGCGCGCGCGAAAAACTCGATGTCCTTGG
>CAINLH010000071.1 GCA_903850275.1 uncultured Acidimicrobium sp. | reverse complement strand
GTCGTAAATGATTTGATCTACATCATGATTGCCTGTTGCGGTAATCACTAGTTGGAAACCTTCGGTGTCTCCCGCTTCGTAAGTTCGCTGCACCAAGGTCGCATTTGGCATCGTTGAAAATTCGTCTACGAATACTGGCGAAATGACCGTGACGTGGGCGCCTTCATCCGCGAGTGCTTTTGCCTTGCGGTAGGCAATGCGGCCGCCACCAACGACAAGAGCCTTGCGCCCCCTGAGATCCAAAATGATGGGGAGCATTAACTACCAGTGGCAATAAGTTCGTGCACTGTTTGCGGGTCGCGAAGATCGAGGCCAGCAGTTTCGCCAATGACGATGATGCTTGGGGCTTTTGCATCTGCAAGGTGTGCCTCGGCAAGCGTGAGACGCGAGATGGTTTGGTCTGCACGCGTTCCGTTATGGATGATTGCCACTGGGGTAGACGGGGTCATGCCGGCACCCAGCAAGTCGGAAGCAATCTTTGGCAAGTTTGCTGTGCCCATGAGTACCACCAGGGTTGCACCCGTTTTGGCATGAGCCGACCAATCAACACTTTCGTTTGGGTCTTCGCAATGCCCAGTCACCACGGTGACGGCGCGCGCAATGCGCCTGTGAGTAACCGGGATACCGGCAATTGCGGGAACAGAAAACGCCGATGAAATGCCAGGAACTATTTCGAAGGAAACTCCCGCCTGAATGAGTGCTTCGGCCTCCTCGCCTCCGCGACCAAACACGAATGGGTCGCCGCCCTTTAGGCGCACAACATGTTGATGATTGCGCCCAAGCGCGACAAGAAGTTCGTTGATGAGCACCTGCGTGTGGCTGCCGCCTGCGCGCTTGCCGACGTCGATACGTTCTGCATTTGCAGGAATGAGCGCCATGATCTCGTCGGAAACGAGGCGATCATGTACGACAACTTGTGCAGATGAAATGAGACGATGTGCCTTGACAGTCAGCAAGTCTGTGCTGCCTGGGCCGGCCCCAACAAGAAATACGGTCATACGGATTCCTTTAGGTGCAATCCACATTCGGTTTTTTCGGTGCCTGCCCAGCGGCCCGAACGTGCATCGCCGTCAACCGTGGCTGGTCGTGTGCACGGCCAGCAACCAATCGAGGTGTAACCCTGGCCGGTGAGCGGGTGTTCGTTAAGGCCATGAACTTCCAGATATGTGTCGTAATCGCTTTGCGTGAAGTTGGCGAGTGGATTGATCTTGATTACGTCGCGCAACATGTCGTGGCTGATCACTGGTGTGTTGGCGCGGCTTTCCGAATCGTCGCGGCGTAGCCCTGTCATCCAAGCAGATTTGTCGGCGAGAGCGTGCTCTAGCGGTGCAACCTTGCGGATAGCGCAGCATGCATCGGTATCACGTTGCCACAAGTCGTCGGGGAGCACTGTGTCTGCAGGAGCAAGCACTTGTAGGTTGCCCGCGGTTTGCTCTGCAAGCACTTTTGCGTACCACAGCGTTTGTGCGAACAAATACTGGGTATCAATCAGCGTCACGGTTGAACCTTTGACAGTTGACCACGTCATGTGGGCAAGCACTGGGTCGCCAAAACTTGAGGTAACAACAAGGTCTGCGCCGAATGTTCCGTGAGCCCAGGCAATGATGTCCTGCGGCGACCACGATTCAAACTGTTTCGTGATGGTGGCAACGTTGCCCGCAGAGAGCGGTAATGCCTGCATCAGACTGCGCACTCCGAGTCGCCAACTTCGGAAACGAATGGGCCGGTCTCGCCAAAGTCCACGAAGAAGTCTGGGTTTTCCTCTGGCAGCGGGAAGTGATCAAGGTCTGCAAGACCAACCGCTACCGCTGATGCACCGCCAGAGCGGTCCATCCATGCGCGGAAGGTTTCACCAGCTGAACGCTCTTCTGCGAAGCGGCGAACAACCCGGGTTACAGCTTGTGGTGCGTTCTTTGCAGGCACGCGCAATGCTTTCTCGCCGAAGAAGATCTGTTCTTCACCCACGTACCCACCAAGCAACATCTGGTAACCCGGGGCCGCTTGGCCGTGTGCGCGGCGCTCGGCACCGAAGAAGCCAATATCGCTTGCATGGTGCTGGCCGCAGCTGTTGGTGCATCCCGAGATATTGATACGAACGCCACCAACCTCGGCAAGGCCTTCTTCTTCAAGCGCCTCACCAATTGCCTTGGCGAGACCACGTGATTGCGTGACCGCAATGTTGCAGGTGTCGGCACCCGGGCAAGCAACAACATCTCGTGCAAGTTCTGCACCTGGTTGGGCCATGCCAATGACGTCAAGTGCCTTATACAGAATTTCCAGTTGCTCTTCGGTGAGGGCGCGGAATACCACGTTCTGACGGTTGGTCAATCGCACGTCGGCGTTCAAGTCGCGCTGGATTTTTGCAAGAGCCATGAACTGGTCTGCCGTGATATCGCCAAGTGCTGCGTAAGCAATTGCCGAAACGGAACCGTTTGCAGTTCCGCGAATAACGCTGGTTTGTACCCAGCGCTTAAACGGATCATTTGACTTCAATTCGACACGCACGCCCTGACCGACTTGCGTGATTTCGCCACTAGTTGCAGCACCTGCAGCGGCGTCTCCAACTGCAGAAACTTCTGGCGGAATTCCACCTGGCCATGTTGACGAGGCGGGCAGTGTGTGGCGAACCTTGATCACGCGACGACGAACTTCGTCGATACCAAGTTGATCAACAACCCACTTCAAGCGTGCGCGCAACTTGTTGTCGCGGTTGCC
>CAINLH010000070.1 GCA_903850275.1 uncultured Acidimicrobium sp. | reverse complement strand
GGCGAAGTGTGCATGACGGGCGGGCAGTGGATCACCAGCGATGCGCCCGCGCACGATGTGCGACTGTCGCTTTCCATCACCACGTTCAATAGGCAGGAGTACGTGCGAAAAACTGTGCACAACGTGCTGCAGCTGGAGTCCGAACTTGCCGCGCTCACTGGGCGCTTGCGCGTGTTCGTGGTGGACAACGCACAAAACGTCACGTTTGATGCCGCGCCAAACGCACCGCTGCAAGTGGTGCCAAACGGCAACTTGGGCGGCGCTGGCGGCTTCGCCCGCGGCTTGATGGAGCTGCGCAAGCAGGGTTGGGCAACGCACGTGTTGTTCATGGACGACGACATCACACTCGAGCCCGAGGCGCTGGTGCGAACCATGGCGCTGTTTGCATTTGCGCGCGACCCGAAGCTGTGCGTGCACGGCGCAATGTTGAGCGAAGAGCGCCCTTGGTTGCAGTTCGAGGCCGGCTCCGAATATTCGTTTAGGTCTATCTACCCGCTGCAAGCACTGGGCCGCGAAGACGACTTGCGCACGCGCGAGCTTGCCATTACAGACGCGCCGGAGATTCCGTTTGATTACACAGCGTGGTGGTACACCGCGTTTCCAATCGATATCACCAAAGACAACCCGCTGCCCGTGTTTGTGCGCGGCGACGACGTTGGCTTCGGCTTGATGCACACCGGCAAACACTCCATCACATTGAACGGAGTCATTGTTTGGCACGCCGATTTTGGTTTGAAGAACAACCCGTCTTCGCTGTATTACGAGTCGCGCAACTTGGCACTTGTCGACACGCTGGTGTTCGACAAGCATCATTGGTGGAACCTTGCCTACCGTTTCGCGTCGTTCGGTTTCCGCAACTTGTTCTCCATGCGTTACGCCTCAACCGAATACATGCTGAAGGGGCTGAACGCGTTTCTCGCAGGCCCCGAAGTGTGGATGAAGATCGATCACGCCGCATTGCACGACGAGTTGCGTGTTTGCGCAGAGGAGCGCCCGCAACCATTGACTGGCGATTTGTTGCTGATTGCGCCGCGCCAACCGCGCCACAAAGTGCTGCGCGCATTTGGTTTCTTGTTTGCGCTGTTACTTGTTGGCGGCTACATCATTCCTCGGCCATTGCGTCTGCGCCGTCACGGCATCGGCCCAATCGATGCGCGTGCGGTGGGTGTTGCCACCTTGCGCAACAGCATTTTGTACCGCCATGACCGCATTGCAGATGGCTATGTGGTGCAGCGCGATACCAAACGATTCTGGAAACTGCTTGGCGAGGTGGCGGGCTCGATCGTGCGCATTGCCACGTCGTACAACCGTTTGAAGCGCGAATACCGCGCGGCGTATCCGCAGATGGTTAGTGATGCGGCGTGGGAAGAGCGGTTTAGCGCTGCGCTGAAGCGCTAAGCAGCGCAATCCACGTCTGGTAGTTAATTGCTCCAGTTTGTTTGAAGCCAACTGATTTTTGGAAGCGCTTCACCAGCCTGGTTGTGGCTGGGCCAAAGTTGCCGTCTGCCCGCAGTTTCACGTTCATCACGCGACCAAGTGCTGTTTGCGCAGTCTTGATGCTTGCGTGCTTGG
>CAINLH010000069.1 GCA_903850275.1 uncultured Acidimicrobium sp. | reverse complement strand
CTTCAACATCTGGGTGTGCGAGCAGACGATCAAGCATTGTGTCGAACGCGCTTTGCTACAACTGTTGCCAAACCGATGACCGCTGCGAACACAAAGGCAAGCCGCCATGCGCCTTGGCGCTGCAAGAACGAGGCAACATCGGATTGCCAGTTTTCAACATTGTTCGTGACGTTTCCTGCGGAGGATCGTTCGCTAATCGCAACGTACCAATACCACGAGAGATAGAGACCAGTAAGCACGATGAAACCTGCTGCCAGTTTGTCCATATAGCGAAGACCATTTCGCAGCACGCGAAGTAGGCCACCTTTGGCGACGGCAAGCGTGACGGTGAGGGTGCTGACCAGAAGCGCCATACCGGCGCCGTAGAGAACAATGCTGATTACACCAGATGCGAAACCATGAACACCGATGGACCCAAAGATTGCTGTGGTGAGAAAACCAATTGTGCAACCGATACTGGCGACGGCATAGGCAATGCCAAATACAAACATTGCACGCAGTGAACGATCGCGTTGTCCTGCAATGGTTGGTGTGATGAACGACGGTTTCCAACCGGCAAGCATCGCAACGCCCATCACCACTAAAGCCAAACCAATGAGCAAGCCCGCGTATTTCGCATTCAGTTCAATCCATTGAGTGAAAAGCCTCGAGATGGTGCCGATGATGACGAATACCAACAGAAAGCCCGATGAGACAGCGGCACTGACAACGAGGGCTCGGCGAACGGGGGCTTGTTTGTTGTCGGAGTCGATGCCCAGGAAGTACAGCAAATAGGCGGGGAGTAATACAAAGCCGCAAGGGTTTACTGCTGCAAGCACGCCGAGCATGAAGCTGTACGCAAAGTTGCCCTCAAGCGCAAAGATCATGAAGGAAACCACTCTGCAATGAGGGCATCAAGTTTTTCCGTCGTAAGTTCTCCGGCAACCTGGTCGAGCACCACGCCATCTTTTGAGACAAACAAGGTTGTTGGTGCAGTGGCTATGCCAAGGCCGCTGATAAATGAACCGCTTGGGTCGAATGCGATTTCATACTTGACGTTGTACTTCTCGGCGAATTCCTTGGCAACGCTGGCCGAATCATTCATATTGAGCCCAAGGAAGGAGATTTTTGAACCGTATTTTTCATGTGCGTCTGCCAGCACGGGCATCTCGCGTCTGCAAGGTTCGCATGTGGAGTACCAGAAGTTAATGATGAGCGGCGCGCCTAATAAAGAGTTGGAAGACTGCGCTTTTCCGTCAATTGTTTGCAGTTCAACATCGGGAAGCTGCTGTCCTTCGATGTCGTCATTGGTATTCAGATTCGGGTAGGGCACTTCGCCCGGCGTGGTGAGCACCATGGTCGACTCGGTGACGGCAAGGCTGCTCCAGAGCCATCCGCCGCCAATACTGACCACCAGCACCAGAAGCGACAACAGCGCTATTCGGCGGCGTAATGGACGAAGGGACACAACAGCACTGTACTTTGCGCTGTTGTGCCCCTTTCGGTGGTTCATGCCACAAGGTGAGCGGGGATTGGCACCTCCTCTACTGCCGTGACACGAATATTGCGAGTGACTGGGCGGCCACGCGGACGCTTGGTGGAACAAATGCGTCCCTCTTCAAGTAGTTCGCCACCCCAAACACCCCAAGGCTCGGTGCGGTCGAGTGCGCCTTGCAGGCATTCGTTGCGCGAGGAGCAGCGAGAGCAAATCACCTTGGCGCGTTGAATGTCCACAAATTCATCCGAAAAGAAGAGATACGACAACGTTCCGTTGCCGTCGCTGCATCGTTTGGCCGACAGAACCATCGTTTCCGAGTAGTCCTGTGTTGCGGTGAGTGTGCTCATATTTGTTCCTTTCTTGTTGTGGGATTGGCTTCACGCCGGAGATCGGCTTTCGGGGGGAAAACAAAAAAGCCACTGGGATTTTCCCAGTGGCCTCTTTCGCGATCTCCGACGTGAAATCTGTTAAGTCGTGAGTGCTAAGAGGCCTTTGGCCGGACGCTTAGTGAAATTCTTGGAATATTTCACCGCTCCGGCCTGCATATCGAACCAACGCGATGTGCGGGTGGTGGCTACGAATGCCGCATAGGCGAACGCGCGCGCGCCAGCAATT
>CAINLH010000068.1 GCA_903850275.1 uncultured Acidimicrobium sp. | reverse complement strand
TGCCGTGTCAACTACAGCTAACGAAGTCCTTCGTTACGGCGTGATTGGAACAGGGATGATGGGTGTCGAGCACATCCGCAATTTGCTCCAATTGCCTAAGGCTGAAATTGTGGCTATTTGCGATTCCAATGAAGAAAGCCTTCGTCGAGCTGCTGCATTATTCCCAAATTCCAATGTCCGGCAATTTACTGATTACCACGATGTTCTGGATGCGAAAGAAATAGATATTTTGGTTATTGCTACTCCCAACCATTCGCATGTTGACATCATTCTTGATGCCCTCGAAACAACCTGCCATATTTTAATTGAGAAGCCTCTCTGCACCTCGGTGATTGATTGTCTTCGGGTTATCGAAAAAGAGGCGAAAGTCGGGTTAGCTGATCGCGTTGTATGGGTGGGTTTGGAGTACCGCTATATGCCTGTGACGGAGCAATTGTTGCAGCGAGTTGCCGCCAACGAAGTTGGTGATGTCAAGATGATCTCGATCCGCGAACACCGGTTTCCTTTTCTAAAGAAAGTAGGGGATTGGAACCGTTTCAATAAAAATACCGGTGGTACTTTGGTTGAAAAATGTTGCCACTTCTTCGATCTAATGTGTATCGCCTCGAACAGTGAACCGAGGCAAGTTTTTGCTAGTGGATCCCAAAGCGTTAACCACTTAGATGAAAGTTACGGGGGTTTGACTCCAGACATCCTCGACAACGCATTTGTTGTTGTTGACTTCGAAAATGGTGTGAGGGCGCATCTTGATTTGTGCATGTTCGCCGAGGCGAGCAAGAACGAACAAGAGATCTGCGTAGTAGGCGATCTTGGAAAAGTTGAAGCACTTGTGTCTGAATCGACAATACGGGTTGGATTGCGTACACAGGGGGTGGGTTCCTTCGACGAATTTGCGGTATCGGGGGCATCCCCTTACGCAGGGTTTCACCACGGTGCTTCCTACGAGGAACACGTTCGGTTGCAGGAATCAATTCGGTTGCGCCGTAAACCAGAAGTTTCGCTGCGCGATGGGTTGCGTTCGGTTGCGATCGGTGTCGCCGCTCAGATATCGATCGCAGAGAATCGCGTGGTTAGCATTTCTGAAGTGATGGGCATATGACGTTAAAAAGTGGTGATCGGATCATTATCAACGGCAGACCAGTTGTTGTAGATGATGCAGTTATCAAAAAGTTTGTAGATGGCGATGCATTGTTTGGGTTAAGCGATGGTCAGATTTTGCACGTCGGCAAGGGAGAGTTAGCGCTCGTTGACAACTCTGTTTCCGCCGCTCGGACGGCCTTTCGTGAACTAGGTAATTGCACTGCCGATCAAATATCACTGTTTTATTCAAAGTTTGCGGAGAAGTTATTGGATTCCAAGATCCGTCAAAGTTTGCTCAATGCCAATGCCATGGATGTCCAGTCGGCGAAGGAACGCAATCGGCAAACCACGCGTTTGTTGCTTACAGAGAAGGTTCTTGACTCGATGGTTGATGCATTGCAGATGTGGCAGATGACGCCGCAAACAACTGGAAAGGTGTTGGAACTCGTAGAGCACGATGGATGGTGGGTGCAATCCGAGGTTGCACCGCTTGGTGTCGTCGCGTTTGTGTTTGAGGGGCGGCCAAATGTTTTTGCCGATGCAACTGGTGTACTGCGATCTGGAAACACTTGTGTATTCCGTATCGGAAGCGATGCGTTAGGTACGGCACGATCGATGATGGAACTTGCGGTTCGTCCTGCATTGGAGGAAGCTTCTTTGCCCCTTGACTCAGTAATCCTGCTCGATGCTGCGAGCCATTCGTCGGCTTGGGCCCTTTGTGCGAATAGGAAGATTGCCCTTGCCGTTGCCAGAGGCAGCGGTACTGCGGTTTCACAATTGGGCGAGATAGCTCAACAGTCGGGCACTGCTGTGAGCCTTCACGGCACTGGTGGAGCTTGGATGTTGCTTGGGAAGCACCCCGATGCGGATCGGTTGTCGCAAGTGATCGAGCGATCACTCGACCGAAAGGTGTGCAACACGCTGAATGTGATCGGCATTCCACAAAGCCTGGCTACCGAAGTTATTCCAGTCATTGCGAAAGCTATTTCGTCAGCGGGAGAAAGACGCGGTCAGGTCTCCATCGTCCATGCTTGTCCTCAATCACTGCCTTTGTTGAAGATGTGCGATGGGAGTTTGGAATTAGCGCCCCTACAAGATGGCGAATTGTCTGTGGAATGGGAATGGGATGATATTCCGGAGTGTTCCGTGTTCGTCTTTGATGATCTTAAACATGCGGTTGAAATGTTTAATGCATACGCACCAAATTTCATCGTCTCACTGGTATCAGACAACAAAGAAGAATTTGAATTTGTTTGGCGAAACATTGAAGCCCCGTTCGTCGGAAACGGTTTCACACGATGGGTTGATGGACAGTTCGCATTGAATAAGCCGGAGCTCGGTTTGTCTAACTGGCAAAACGGTCGAGTGCTCGGACGCGGTTCAATTTTGTCGGGTGATTCGGTGTACTCGGTGCGATACAGAGCCGATCAGCAAGATATCAACTTGTCTCGTTGACTAATACCTGAATCCAGTAGTCATAAAGATCATCATCTGGCTGTTGTTCCAACCGACAGTCCTCGTCGAATACGTAGGTTGGTCGGTCGTTCGTCTTGTATCGCGGCCAATCTGGCTCGCCAGCATGTGCGAATTGTGCAAGCGACTTCGCTGCAACCGAAGAAAGCATGGTCTGGGTCTCTCCGGATCCGATAATCACATCGGCTCCAGCAATTGCTTCATTGGCGAAGAAGAAAGGTATATCCAATGCATGACAGCTACCGAGGAGACCATCAAAGGTGGGGCTTGGCCAAGTGAACCAATAGCTCCAGGACGGGCACGCGTTTTCCTCTCGAGTCTTGAGCAGGTTCCATGCATGCTTCCTAAAGTTTGCATCCGAGTCGTATGCGGCAACGATTTGACTAGGACCGTAAGTAGGCCGGGACGACTTGTACAAACTCCAAATATCTGATGCGTTGGCTGCGCGAGTGCTCAGCGCTTTGACCGCACCAAGTTCATCTAGCTGGTTTTCGTTTGGATCAAACATCACCCACAATCGGGATTCGTCTTTGTTCGTGCCGATTACGAAAGGTTTTGGGTTTTTCGCGGCAGCATCCAGCAAGTCCAGAGGTAGAACGACGTCATCTTGCGTTGGAGCAAACGCGGAAAACTGCTCGTTTGAATGATCGATCACCTTTTGTTGTGCTATCAACAGTGCAGAAGAACTTAACTGCCGTAATTCTTGTTCGGAGGACACGCCAGCATGTACCAATAGATCGTTTACTTGTTGTTTGGATCGTTCGATGTTGCTGTACTGCCCAATCGATGGGCTCATGGCCCAAGCTTTAGCGAAATATGGCTGAGCATCACGAGCAGCCAATAACGCAACGACGCTTGCACCGCCTGCAGATTCTCCGAATATGGTGACATTTTCTGTGTCGCCGCCGAATGCTGCAATGTTTCTGTTTACCCATTTTAGAGCGCAAATTTGATCGAGTAGCCCAAGGTTCGTTGAGCCGAGAAAGCCGAAAACTCCGAGGCGATAATTGATTGTTACAACTACGGCGTTCGCACTTCGGGCCAAATTGCTTCCGTCGTACCAAGCTATTGACGATGATCCATTGACAAAGGCGCCGCCGTAAATCCAGAACAGAACTGGAAGAGGCTCGGAACTGTTTTTGGCTGGAGTGTAGATATTCAAAAACAGGCAATCTTCGTTGTTGTTCTCTTCGGTTAAACCAAGCAGCAACTCCAACATTCCGGGTGTCTGCATTGGCGAAGATCCGTATTCAAATGCTTCATACGGTTCATCGTTCGGACGGTAGGCGATTGGTGGCTCGAACCGATCTGCTGTCGCGTATCGAATACCTTTGTAGGCCAATACATCGTTGTCCTGTGATTGCGCTACAAAGCTTCCATCTAGGCTAATCACGGTTGTCATGCAAGCATCGTAGTCGTCTAGATTCTTCAGTGATGTTTGCAAAAGCAAATTTGGCTGCGCGATTCACTCATTGGCTATGGGGCCGGATGCAAACTTATGGGGCCATCGGCCCAACGACACATAAAGGTCGAGAGTTCGGTCGTTTCGGATCGGGAAGCATTATTTGCTTTCCACAAACAACAATTTTCAACGAACAATACATTCACATCGGAAGTTCAACGATGATTGGTAGCCACATAGCGCTCTCGGCTGGGATGATGCCAGGACAAGAGTGTCTGACAAACCCAGTTGTCCGCATAGGTGATAGATGCTTGATCGGTCGGGGCAGTGGCATAGTTGGTCACTTCTCGATCGACATAGGCAATGACGTCTGGACTGGTCACCACGTGTACATCACCGATCAGAATCACGGTTATGAAAATGTGGATATTCCAATCTCCCAGCAAACTCAGATGGAGCGCGCTGTATCGATAGGCGACGGTTCATGGTTAGGCGCGGGAACAGTGGTGTTGCCTGGAGCTCAGATAGGCAAGCATGTTGCTGTTGGAGCAAATTCGGTGGTCACTGGAGCACTTCCCGACTATTGCGTAGCTGTGGGAGTACCTGCGCGTGTTATCAAGCAGTATTCGAAGGAGAGCGGATGGGTTGCCAGCAATTACTTCAATGAGGATGGATCAAACTGATAAATCGCGAGGGGGCTTGCACGAAACCATGTAGTTGTCAGCAGCAAATGTCGCTATCTTCTCGCTCAGTGGAAGTCCGTCAATCATCGTTTCCGCGAACGCATCGTTAATTCCGGCCCGCAGCTTTTGTGAATATGCATTCCGGTCGGAGATGTATGTTCGATAGTCGGCAATCCATAGGGGCACTAATTCGGCTCCTTTGGCGTCCGTAGGTGTTGACGACGCCAATTGGTTCACCATCTGGACCAACATCGCAGTCGCTTTATCGACAATATCGGCGCGTTCCGAAAGCGCGTCTGGGCCCATGTCGGTAATGAGGCGGTAATCAGCCAGTTCCTTGCGAGCAACAGCGGTCTCATTGCATATGGCTTCCGCACGCCCTTGCCAGACTTTGTCTTCGATTTGGTTTACGGATTCCTTTGAGGCGAAAAAAAGCGCATAGATCCACATCAGTGTTAGCAAAGAAATGCAAGTACCGATAAAAACTCTGCCAAACGTCTTACGCATACGCTTAGCGTAGGCGTTTTCAAAGGAAGCGTGCGGCTCAAGTCGAGTGATGTTTATCTCACGAATGTGAATGCAAACTAGGCTGTGCGAGTGGTTACGGAATCAAGTCGTTTGCGAATATCAATTGGTCTTGTTCGTGTATTGACTTCATTT
Organism: uncultured Acidimicrobium sp.; assembly: GCA_903850275.1. Classification (GTDB taxonomy): domain Bacteria; phylum Actinomycetota; class Acidimicrobiia; order Acidimicrobiales; family Ilumatobacteraceae; genus UBA3006. Next base: position 3,886 of record CAINLH010000068.1, on the reverse strand, counting down.
CACCGTAGGACATTTATCATTGCAGTCGTCGGCGCTGCCGTCTACGCCACCTGCACAGTTGCGTCTAGTTTTGGCGTCGGTTTTCTTGTCGACAAGGTTATTTTGCCGAGGTTTGCATCGGATAAAGTCCCGTTCGGGTCGCTCGTAGCGGGGTCTTTCATAGTTGTTGGCATCGGTCTGTTGCGAGCGGTTGGGGTGGTTGTTCGGCGTTCATTTGCTGGCGTCACGGAGTGGCGCACAGCGCAGTCGTTGTCAATGCTGGTCGTTCGAAAAGTGATGGATCAGAGCAGCCTTTGGCATAAGCGCCACATGACAGGTGATGTTGTGTCTCGAATCGGTGTAGACAGTGATGCGGCGGTCGGCGTTCTGGCCCCACTTCCGTTCAGCACATCGGTTGTGTTGTTGGTTGTACTGTCGAGCATTTGGCTGTTGATCGTTGACCTACCTCTTGGGTTAATGGCATTAATCATCATTCCTGTATTACTCCTGCTCAATGTGGGATATCAGCGGAGAATCGATCGGCACTACGACCTTGCACAAAAGGAGCTTGGACATCTCTCGGAGGCCGTGCACGAGAGCTTTGACGGTGTCCTAGTGGTCAAGGCTTTCGGCGCAGAGGGTAGAGAAACTCATCGGTTGTCGGTCATCTCAGGTCGGCTACGTGAAGCGCGAAAAAAAGCCGTAGGTGCTAGAGCAACTTTTGAAGCGCTGCTCGATGGAGTACCCACATTGATGAACATTGTTTTGATCTGCGTTGGTGCAGTGCGGGTTAAATCCGGTGAAATGACGATTGGTGAATTGACAAGTTTTATCTATTTGTTTACATTGCTGATTTTCCCCCTCCGAATCATTGGCTATGTGCTGAGCGAGATTCCGCATTCAAACTCGGGATGGAAGCGCGTCAACGAAATTCTGACGGAGCCTGCCGAAAGGGATCCTCGTATTCGAATCAATAGCCCAACTAACGAATTGGGACTTCGGGTCGATCAGGTGAGTTTCAGATTTTCCAGCGAGACCGAAGATGTAATCAGAGACGTGAGTTTTGAAGTACCTGTCGGTTCTATTGCCGCAATTGTTGGTCCTACGGGTTGCGGAAAATCGTCACTCATGAATGTGATTGCCGGTTTATACGAGCCTGTCAGCGGTCAAATCTTTGCCGACATCAAAAACACAGCAATCGTGTTTCAGGAGCCCTTTCTATTCTCTGGATCGATCAGAGAAAACATCTGTCTTGATAGAGAGGTAACCGAAAAACAAATTGAGAATGCTCAATTTGTGTCTGCTGTTAGTGAATTCGTGAATGGTTTCGAGACTGGTTTAGAAACTTTGGTTGGCGAACGGGGAGTGACAATCAGTGGAGGCCAGCGTCAAAGAATCGCACTCGCGAGAGCGTTGGTATGCGAGCCAGCACTTTTGCTGTTGGACGACACCACCTCGGCGCTTGATCCGGAAACCGAGCAAATGATCATTGAAAGAATTAAAGCCGGCATTCGAACAACGACAATTCTCCTGGTTGCTGCACGACCTTCCACCATCGCGTTGGCCGACGTAGTGATTTTCATGGAGGAGGGTGGAATATCTGGCATAGGCACGCACGACGTTCTCATGGCAACTAATAGTCAATACAGCGATCTCATTAACTCTTTTGAGAACGACAGATTGCGTTCGCACCATGACTGAGCCGATTGATCGATTCGTGTCTGCACGAGTGATAAGTCGTGGCGTAGCCGTAGCCCCTGCATTTCGAAAAGGATTGTGGGGCACACTGATGCTTGCGTTCATCGGAACAGGCGCCCGACTCGTGATCCCCATTTTGATTCAGCAAACGATCGATAAAGCCCTTGTTCCGGATCGAGTTGATTTGAGTTTGGCGTTTACTTTTTGCGCCATCGGAGCTAGCTGCGTTCTCGTCTCGTCAGTGGCGCTCCGTAAAGCAACCTTGAGGCTTGGCTGGCGCGCGGAAGACGGCCTGTACACGTTGAGAGTGAAATTGTTTGATCACATTCACAAACTGAGTCTTGCAAGTCACAACGACGAAAAACGAGGAGCGCTGGTTTCTCGGGTTACTAGCGACATCGAGACACTTACTCAGTTTTTCACCTGGGGTGGATTGACATTGCTGCTCGATGGTTTTCAAATGCTGGCGGTTGCAATCGTGATGGTTGCATACGACTGGCGACTTGCGGTTGTCGCATTCGTGGTGTCCGCTCCATTGGTTTTTGTACTTCGTGTAGTTCAATCTCGATTGATTACCGCCCACAACATCTCGCGAGAGCGCAACGCTCATCTTCTTGGAAATGTCAGTGAAATGCTTTCCGGGTTTGACACACTTCGAGCGTATGATTCGGCCGCTCATGTAATTGAAAGAGTCGAGAAGGACGTCGACGACCGCGCACGCAGCAACATTCGTGCAGGATTCATCGGTGCATTTCTTTTCCCATCTGGGGAAGTGTTCGCAGTGTTCACTGTCGTTGCAGTAGTAACAACAGGTTTGTTGATCGGACCAGCAGGAGGCCTGACATCGGGTGCATTAGTGGGCTTCGTTTTTCTCACTTACCGGTTCCTCGAACCAATTGCCGAATTTACGGAAGTCATCGATCAAACACAGAATGCTGTGTCTGGTTTGCGTCGTGTATTGAGTGTCCTCGACACTCCAGTTGGCCCACCTGCGCCACTCAATCCGTTGCCTCTTCCAAACGGAGTTTTATCAATTGATCTTGATCGTGTGAGCTTCGCCTATTCGGCGCGAGACGGCGACGACGAGGACGATCTAGTACTCAATGACGTATCGCTGCATATTCAGGGTGGTCAACATGTAGCGCTGGTGGGTCCGTCAGGTTCTGGGAAGACAACGGTTGCTCGATTGATAGCTCGATTGGTCGACCCGACAATTGGGACGGTCTCGATCGGGGGCGTACCACTTACTCAGGTCGGAAATGAAGTACTGCGAAGCAGAATGGTGGTCGTTCCTCAGGAGCCGTTTTTGTTTGCTCAAACAGTGAGAGAAAACTTGATGTTTGCCTTGCCAGACGCTTCGGATGACTTGCTCCTCGCGTCGTTTAAAGATCTTGACTTGTTGGATTGGCTAGAAACGATGCCTTTTGGCCTGGACACGCATGTTGGACAACGTGGTGGTTCGCTGTCTGCTGGTGAACGCCAGTTGATTGCCCTCGTGCGTGCGTCGTTGGTGAAGCCGGATGTGTTGATTTTGGATGAAGCGACTTCGGCGGTTGACGCGGCGACTGAAGTTCGGATATCGCGCGCCTTGCAGCGTTTGGCAGAGGGGCGCACAACGGTTTCCATTGCGCATCGACTCTCTACGGCAGCTCGCGCCCAGCGAGTAGTACTGCTGCGCGATGGAAGGGTCGTGGAAGATGGTTCGCATCAGGATTTGCTGAAAAACGATGGAGAATACGCAAAACTCTATGCAACGTGGGTATCGGCAACAGAGGGACAGAGATGATCATTCGTCGTGCTGCTTGGTGGATATGTGTTGGTTTGGCCGGAACGGTCTTAGGTGGTTGTGGCGTGTCCGACGAAGTAGCCGCTGTGTGTAGCAGGGCGAGTGATTTCGAGTCGTCAATGGTTGCAGTCGATCAGTCCATTGAGGATTTGTCGGTTGTTGCACCACGACAGTTGCAAAGTTCGTTTGCCGTATTCCTTGGTTCGCTACTCACGCTTAATGACATCGCGCCATATGAGATACAAGATGATTTCGAGCGTGTTTCCCGCTTTTATACCGAGCTTTCCATTGCGTTACAAAATGTCTATTGGGATGGAAACATCGGCGCCACCGATATTGCTGTGCAGCGAGCCATTAGCAATATGACTCGGAATGACAACATTCAGTCATTAGAACGTGTTCGAGAATTCATCAAAGACAAGT
>CAINLH010000067.1 GCA_903850275.1 uncultured Acidimicrobium sp. | reverse complement strand
TGGTCGGCTGAAATGGTTGTGGTGTTCATCAGATGTGCACGTGTCCGTGTGCGTGAGGATGTTCGTGTTCGCCGTCGGTCGGTTTGCTAAGGGCTTTACGAACTTCCGTGAATATGGCGGCAAGGGCAAAGAACATGACGGCTGTAAACACGATGGTTGCGCCCGCGGCGATATCAAAGTGGTAGCTGAGAAGCAGCCCTATATATGTAGACAGCGTTCCCACAATGGCGGCAATGGTCATCATGCTGGAGATTCGGCGTGCAAACAGTGCGCCAGTGGCGGCGGGGGCAATCAGCATGCCCAACACCAGCAGTGTTCCTACTGTTTGAAAACTGGCGACCACGGTGATGGCAACCATGGTCAGCATCACATTGTGGAAAATGCGAATGGAAAAGCCCGAGGTGCGAGCAAGACCCTCGTCTACCGAAAGCAATAGAAACGGGCGACGGCCAACAAAAGCGATTAAGCCAACCAGGGCAAGCGCGCATAGTTGCAGCAATAAATCAGAACGACTGACGCCAAGCAGTTCGCCGAACAAAATGCGGGTGAGATCGCCAACGAACGCATCACTTCGCGAAGTGATGATCACACCAAGCGCCAGCATGCCCACGAAGAGCAAGCCAATTGCGGTGTCTCCCGAAAGTCGAAAGCGCCGAGTTACAAGGCTTACTCCGCCCATCATCGCCACGGCGCCGACCGCTGCGCCCACAATGCCGGATACGCCGAGAAGCAATGCTGTCGCAATGCCGGGAAGTACGCCATGCGCTAGTGCGTCACCAACGAATGCAAGCCCGCGCAGCACCACAAAAGTGCCGGCAACGGCGCACGTAATCGCAACAAGTATTCCCGCGGCGAGTGCGTAACGCAGAAACTCGTTGTTGAGGAATGGTTCGATGAACACGTTGTTGCTTAGCCCAGTGCTTCTGCGATTTGATTGGTCATCCGCATCATGAACTCTTGATAGGTGGCTGCACCATCAAGGAAGTGTGTCGACAGCGTCACTGCCTTCACTCCCAATTCGGATGCAAGCTGTTCGGCAACCGCGGGCGAAGTTCCGAGACCAGTGAAGATTGCTGGAACGCCATGTGTTTCTATTTCGGCCTTCAAATCGGCAAGTTCGCCGGCGCTTGATTCTGATGTTGTCGAAAGCGAGGGGATAACGGCGCCAATCACTTCGCAGCCGTAACGATCGGCAAAGTAACCCATCTCGTCATGTCCGCTCACCAACTCGCACTTGACACCACCAATTATTTCTTGAATCTGTGTATCGAGCGCGGTCAGTTCGGCACTCAGTGTCTCGAGTTGCACCGAGAGGTCTGCGCCAATTGCGGCGCCGATTGCTTCGGAAAGTTCTGGCAGCATTTCAAGCATTGCTGCAGGGGAGAGCCACAGGTGCGGGTCGAATGCTCCGTGATCGTGTTCCTCTTCGCTTAGTTCGCGAACGGTGATGTAGTCGCCCGCCATGAAGACGTTGACTCCGGCAGTCTTTACATTGTTAAGTGTCTCTTCCAGACCCTCTTCGAAGTCGAGACCGTTGGATACAACAATGTTTGCGTTGTTTAACGACTCAATGTCTTTCGCCGATGGCTCAAATTCGTGG
>CAINLH010000066.1 GCA_903850275.1 uncultured Acidimicrobium sp. | reverse complement strand
CGCATCTAACGCAGTTGCAAGTTCACTTGGCAGGCGGTCACCAAATGCGGCGTAGTGGTCGCGAATTTGGGGGACTGCTTCGCGCCAGCCGTCAACATCTACCGATGTAATGGCTTGCAGGTCGGCTTCGTTTATCTGCATGCCGCTTGTGTCGAGTGATGTTGCGTTCGGTAGGTAACCGATGGCGGTTTTGTCGGCTTCGGCGGTGCCGTTCAGGCGTTCGAATACCCATTTGAGAACGCGGCTGTTTTCGCCATAGCCAGGCCACATGAAGCGGCCGTCTTCGTCGCGGCGGAACCAGTTGACGAAGAAGATTTGTGGCAGTTTGCTGGCTTCGGTTTTTGTTCCTACTTGTAGCCAATGCTTGAAGTAGTCGGCCATGTTGTAGCCACAGAACGGAAGCATGGCCATTGGGTCGAAGCGCAGTTTGCCAACTGCGCCACCGGCTGCTGCTGTGGTTTCACTGGCCATGATGGAGCCAAGGAATACACCGTGGTTCCAGTCGAAGGCTTGGGTCACAAGTGGAACAGTGGTGCGGCGGCGGCCACCGAAGAGGATTGCTGAAATTGGCACACCCTTAGGGTCTTGCCATTCGGGAGCAATGCTTGGGCACTGGCTGGCAGGTGCGGTGAAGCGAGCATTTGGGTGTGCCGCTGGTGCTTCGTTTGCACTTGTCCATGCGTTGTTTTTCCAGTCGGTAATTCCGGCTGGGGTTTCCTTCGTCATGCCTTCCCACCACACGTCGCCATCTTGCGTAAGTGCGGTGTTGGTGAAGATGGAGTTCTTCGTCATGGTGTGCATGGCGTTGATGTTGGTTTCGTCGCTGGTGAATGGTGCAACGCCAAAGAAACCGGCTTCAGGGTTAATGGCATACAACTGGCCGTCTGGGCCGTACTTCATCCAACAAATGTCGTCGCCAATGGTTTCGGCTTTCCAGCCGGCAATGGTTGGAACGAGCATGGCGAGGTTGGTTTTGCCACATGCGGAAGGAAACGCGGCGGCGATGTATTTGAATTCGCCTTGCGGGTTGGTGAGTTTCAAAATGAGCATGTGCTCGGCCAACCAGCCGTCGTCGCGTGCCATTACTGAAGCAATGCGCAATGCGAAACACTTTTTGCCAAGCAGGGCGTTGCCGCCGTAACCGCTGCCGAAGCTCCAAATTTCACGAGTCTCGGGGAAGTGCACGATGTATTTGTTGTCGGGGTTGCATGGCCATGCAGAATCTTGTTGGCCTGGTGCAAGAGGTGCGCCAACGGAATGCACACATGGCACCCACTGGTTGTTGCCCAACACATCGAGTGCACCTTGACCCATGCGGGTCATGATGCGCATGTTTACCGCAACGTATGCGCTGTCGGTAAGTTGCACGCCAATGTGAGCAATAGGTGAACCAAGTGGTCCCATGCTGAATGGAACCACGTACATCATGCGGCCGCGCATAGCGCCCTTGTACAGCGCCAACATGTCGGCGCGCATTTCGCTTGGCTCGCGCCAGTTGTTGTTTGGGCCTGCATCAACTTTGTTGGTGGAACAAATGTAGGTGCGGTCTTCAACACGAGCAACGTCGCCCGGATCGGAATGTGCCCAGTATGAATTAGGGCGCTTGTCTTCGTTCAGTTTGGTGAAGGTGCCGGCAAGTACCAAGTCTTCGCAGAGGTCGTTGTATTCGCCCTCGCTGCCATCGCACCAGTACACATCGTCTGGTTCCAAAATGTCGGCCCACTCGGCGACCCATTTTTTTAGCGCTGCGTTTTGTGATTTGCCACTCATGGTTAGTACCCCGGCGTTTTCATGTCGGCTTCGGAACCGAGACTGATTTGTGATGCCTGCTGCTTGTCGTTCAGTTGAAACACGACGCGCTGGCCTTGACGAAGCATGCGAAAGATAGAACCTTCGAGGGCATTGGGTGCAAGTTCGTAATCGTTCATATTGGAGTCGCACATGATGACGCCATCGCCACTGGCGGGGTCGTATGCCTTCACTACACCTTGCATGGTTCTCCTTTGGGGCGGGCCGGGGGCCTGCTTTCTGGCTGTGGGAAATTCTTACAGAAACAGGGATTGTGGCGACAATTTGGGGGTGTGAAAAGGGTCTAGGGCGGGGGTGAATCTGTACGATTTGTCAATGCCCATGCTGGAGTCCCTAGGCGCCGAGGCCCTGCGCGAAACCCTGATTACGTTTCGCACCACGCTGCGCGCCCACATGGAAGGCATTAACCGCCTCAACGTGTACCCCGTGCCCGACGGCGACACCGGCACCAACATGGCCCGCACCCTGGACGCGGTGGTGAAGGAACTTGAAGGGGCAGCTGTTGACATGGGCGGCACATGCGACGCCATTGCCCACGGCTCGCTAATGGGAGCCCGCGGAAATAGTGGAGTGATTCTGAGCCAGGTGATGCGCGGGATGGTGAGCAAGTTGCGCGGCGTTGCTGGTGGAGTTGCTAGTGCGCCCGATGTTGCTGCGGCGTTGAAGGCAGCAAGTGTGGCTTCGTATGAAGCGGTGTTGAAACCAATTGAAGG
>CAINLH010000065.1 GCA_903850275.1 uncultured Acidimicrobium sp. | reverse complement strand
CTGCCCGCATGCTCGCGCATTGCGCTTGCAAGTAGTGCCATCACATAACCACCGTTGGCGTTGCCGCGAATGTCCCAACCGTCGTGCACCTTGCCCGAATACACACCTTCACTGGTCTTCGTCACTGCAGTTGCTAAATCAAAGGCGAAAGTCACCCACTCAGACTATTAGTGTGGATACGTGACAAAGTTCAGCGCAACGACGCCTATTTATTACGTCAACGCTAAACCTCACTTGGGTCACGCCTACACCACCATTGTGGCGGACGCCGTTTCCCGCTGGCACCGATTGCTTGGCGACGATGTGCATCTGCTGACGGGCACCGACGAGCATGGCCTCAAGATCCAGCAGGCGGCAGACGCGCAGGGTGTTTCACCACAGGCCTTTGCCGACTCGATCGCCCCGCTTTTCCAGCAGGCCTGGCAGCGACTCAACATCACGCACGACGATTTCATTCGCACCACCGAAAAACGCCACGCCGTTGGTGTGCAAAAGCTGCTGCAGGCTTGCTACGACGCCGGCGATATCGAGTCGGATGTGTACAAGGGCCAGTATTGCGTTGCGTGCGAGGCCTACTTCACCGATGACGAACTTGTAGAAGGTAAGTGCCCAATTCACCGCACGCCAACAACATTTGTTGAAGAGGAAAACTATTTCTTCCGCCTCTCGCGCTTCGAAGATCGGTTGCTGCAGTGGTACGCCGATCACCCGCAGGCAATCACACCCGGTTTCCGAATGAACGAAGTGATTGGTTTCATCAAAACTGGCTTGCACGATTTTTCAATCAGCCGCAAGACGCTCACTTGGGGCATTCCCCTTCCGTGGGATTCTTCGCACGTTGCCTACGTGTGGTTCGACGCACTTGCCAACTACATCACTGCGCTTGGTTATGGCACCGACGACGCAGCATTCGCGCAACGTTGGCCGGTTGACTACCACTTCATCGGCAAAGACATCATTCGTTTCCATTGCGTGTATTGGCCGGCAATGTTGATGTCGGCCGGCATCGAGCCCCCGAAGGGCTGGGCCGTTGGCGGCTGGTTGCTCACCGACGGCGAAAAGATGAGCAAGACGGCCGGAAACGTTGTCGACCCACTCGACCTTATTGATGTCTTTGGTGTTGACGGATTTCGTTACTACGTGCTTGCCGACACCACATACGGCAACGACGGCGACTTCACGCTTGAAGGAATTACGAAGCGCTTCAACTCGGATCTTGCAAACAACTTGGGCAACTTGGCCGCACGTATTGCAACAGTTGTGGAAAAGAAGTGCGGCGGTCTTGGGCCAAAACCAAGTGCCAACAGCCCACTTGCCGAGATAGCTGCCACCGCAGTTCGCGAGACTTCGGCTGCATGGATGGCAGTGCAACCAAGCAAGGCCCTCGAGGCAACGTGGCAACTCATCGGCGCGACCAACTCGCATCTCGAGAATCACGAACCATGGAAGATGGAGCCGGGCGAAGCCGTTGAAACAGTAATGGGCGATGCGCTTGAGGCTTTGCGAATTGTCACCATCCTTGCCAACCCCGCTCTTCCCACCACTACGCAAGAGATTTGGAAACGCATTGGTTTGACCGGAGACATTTCCGATCTGCGCATTGATTCCGACACAACGTGGGGTCAATACCCAGGCGGATGCGCCGTGGTGAAAGGCGAACCACTCTTCCCGCGAAAAACTCTATGACCCAAGAGTTGCAGTGGATCGACACGCACTGTCACGTGTACGAAGAAAACATTCCTGGCGGCCAGGAACATGCGTTGCAAGCAGCGCGAGACGCCGGCGTAGTCACCATGATTGTGATTGGCACAGACGCAGACACCACGCGTCAAGCAATTGATATTGCGAACATGCACCCAGACGTGTATGCCACCGTTGGCCTGCACCCGCACGATGCGAAAAATGGCGTAGAGACAATCACGCCGTTCTTGCAGTCGGCACGAGTTGTTGGCATTGGCGAATGCGGACTTGATTATTACTACGACCATTCGGACCGAGCAGTTCAGCGTGATGCTTTTGCGCAACAAATACAACTTGCGCACGAACTGAACTTGCCGCTTGTTATTCACACCCGCGAGGCGTGGGACGACACCTTTGATGTGCTTGATGCGCAAGGCACGCCGCCACGAACTATCTTCCATTGCTTCACTGGCGGCGAACCAGAAGCGCGCGCTTGTGTGGAACGAGGGGCGTACCTTTCGTTTTCGGGCATCGTCACGTTCAAGACCGCAAACGATGTGCGCGAAGCGGCGCAATGGTGCCCACCCGAACACATGCTGATCGAAACCGACGCCCCATTTCTTGCGCCTGTGCCGCATCGAGGAAAACCGAATCAACCTGCACTTGTTTCCACCGTAGGAACATTCATTGCCGACTTGCGCGGCGAACCCGTTGCACAACTTGCTCACACCACCACGGCAAACGCGCGCCTTGCGTTTCCGCTTATCGCTCCGTAGCCTTTACAAAGTGGCTCTGTCGATATACGAGCGTCGACGCATTGCAGTGCTCGCAACTGTTTCATTGCTAGCAATCGTCATCTTTCGCACCTCCAGCGGAAACTCGAGTGACGCCACCCCCACCACAGTCACCACTACGACCGTGCCCCCGGTGATCGAACAGGTCATTCCGGAGTCGGTCATTTTGGGCGGCCCCGCACCGCTGGCACCAACTGGCTCTGCAGTCATTGCGTACCCGGCCGACACGGGAAACTCCATCGACGGGCGTGCCTCGTTCAGCAACTTGGGCTACACCCAAACCCCCATTTGTTACAGCATTGAGGCGCCAATCGGCGTCGATCTCACCATCACCAATGTGAACAACGGCAGAAGCGTGAAGTGCACCAACGTGTACAGCCTTCTTGTACCCGCCGGCATCACTGTGATTTTGCATACAACGGTGTTCACTCGGCTTGCAGACCTGATTGATGCACCAATACCTGTGAAGATTTCCTGGTGACTCACTCTCCAAGCGATATCTCTCATCTACTGGAGACTCACGGGCTAGCGCCGCGCCGGGCATTTGGACAGAACTTTGTTGTAGACCCAAACACCGTTCGACGCATTGCGCGGCTGGCAGATGTTGGCCCTGGTGATTTTGTTCTCGAGATTGGTGCTGGCCTCGGTTCGCTCACGCTTGCGCTTGCCGAAACGGGTGCGCACATTGTTGCAATCGAAATTGATAACGGTGTCGTTGATGTGTTGCGCGAAGTTGTGCGCGACTTGCCAAATGTTGAAGTGATCCACGGCGATGCACTGCTATTGGATTGGGCTCCACTTGTGGCAAGAAGCGCCAAGTGGCATGTCGTTGCCAACCTGCCCTACAACGTGGCGACACCCCTCGTTGCCGACTTGCTGGACAAAGCGCCCGCTGTTGACCACATGTTGGTAATGGTGCAAAAAGAAGTTGCCGAGCGTTTCGTTGCCACCGCGCGAACACCCGCATATGGCGCAGTCAGCGTGAAGATTGCATATTGGGCTACGGCAAAGATGGTGGGAGACGTGCCGGCATCGGTGTTCATTCCGAAGCCGAATGTTGCGTCGGCGCTTGTCGATATTCGTCGTCATGCTTCGCCTGCCGTAGCGAATGTCGACCCGCAGCAATTGTTTACTTTGGTTCGCGCGGGTTTTGCGCAACGCCGAAAAATGCTGCGCAGGTGTTTGTCGGCAATGGTTACTCCCGCCGCGTTCACCAAGGCCGATGTATCGCCCGAGGCCCGAGCCGAAGAACTAGACATTCAGGCATGGGGCCGTTTATGTGTTGCCGTCAACAGCTAGCAACACCTAGATTCGAATTCGTATGAGCGCATCTCCGATTTCGCTGATTGCTCCAGCAAAACTGACGCTTTCATTGCAAGTGACGGGCACGCGCGACGATGGTTATCACCTGATCGACGCCGAGATGGTCACGCTTGATATTGCCGACGTGCTCACTGTTACACCCGGTGAGCAGGGTCTCAGTTTTGACGGGCCGCAAGCGCAAGGGCTTACTGACAGTGACGACAACTTGGTTTCGCGCGCACTTCGGCAATGTGGCAAACAGGCGCGCGTTCACGTACAAAAAAACATTCCGCATGGTGGCGGCTTGGGCGGCGGCTCGGCAGACGCTGCGGCTATTTTCCGCTGGGCCAACTATCAAGATCTTGAAGCGGCATCACGAATAGGCGCAGACATTCCTTTCTGCATGGTTGGCGGAAGGGCTCGCGTTCGAGGCATTGGCGAAATCATCGAACCACTGCCCTTTGTTGCGCGCACGATCACACTGATTCTTTTGCCATTCGGTGTTTCAACACCGGTGGTGTATCGGGCCTTTGATGCTCTCCCCCCGCAATCCGACGAGATCGTGAACCAATTGGAAGCGGCAGCACTGGTTGTTGAACCTCGGCTTGCCGTGTGGAAACAGCGCATCGAAGAGGCTTCCAGGGCCGTACCAGTGCTGGCGGGAAGCGGTTCTACCTGGTGGCTAGATGGTGAGTACCCAAACTTGGGCGAACGCCTACCGGGCGCAATTGTTGTTGTCACCCACACGACCCCCTGAAAGGGCTCGGGTGAAAAGGCCGGTTACTTGCGGCGCTGGTG
>CAINLH010000064.1 GCA_903850275.1 uncultured Acidimicrobium sp. | reverse complement strand
GTCGATTCGCCCGATCTCAATTCGATGTACGGCGCAACGCGGGCCGCAGGTTTCGGAGCAGAAGTAAAGCGCCGCATCATGCTTGGAACATACGCATTGTCGGCTGGTTACTTTGATGCCTATTACGGCAAGGCGCTGAAAGTTCGTCGCCTGATTTCCGACGATTTCGCTACGGCATATTCCTCGTGTGATGTCATCCTTACGCCAACGTCGCCAACTGTTGCGTTCCCCATCGGTGAAAAAGCCGACGACCCACTCACCATGTATCTCTGCGACGTCTTCACCATTCCAACCAACCTTGCTGGGCACTGCGCAATGAGTGTTCCATTCGGTACAGGCGCGCACAACATGCCAGTTGGCGTGCAGGTGCTTGCACCAGCGCTTGGCGAACAAGCAATGTTCCGCGTTGCCGCACAATTGGAGCGCGCGTCATGAGCAATGCATCGTCTGCACCGCAACACAGCACTGCGTTGCCAAACGGCTGGGAGATGGTTGTTGGGCTCGAAGTGCACGTGGAATTGGATACGAAGACCAAGCTGTTTTCCGCTAGCCCTAACCATTTTGGTGACGAGCCAAACACCAATATCGACCCAGTAACACTCGGCCTTCCCGGCGCGCTTCCTGTTCTCAACAAGCACGCAGTTGAGTTGGCAATTCGACTAGGTCTTGCGCTCAATTGCACGGTGCAACCGAGCACGTTTCACCGCAAGAACTACTTCTACCAAGACATGCCGAAGGCCTATCAAATCAGCCAGTACGACCAACCGATCAACATCGACGGCTTCATGATGTTGCCGGGAGACGTGCGCATCGGCATCGAGCGCGCGCACTTGGAAGAAGACACGGGCAAGTCGACGCATATCGGTGGCTCGAGCGGCCGTATTCACGGCAGCGACTATTCGTTGGTCGACTTCAACCGAGCTGGCGTTCCGCTCGTCGAAATTGTTTCTCGTCCAGACATTCGAAACTCCGATCAGGCTCGCCAGTATGTTGCCGAGCTTCGTGCAATCTTGTTGGCTGTTGGCGCAAGCGACGCAAAAATGGAAGAAGGCTCCATGCGTTGCGACGTCAACGTGTCGGTGCGCAAGCCCGGCGCCGAGTTTGGTACGCGCTGCGAAATCAAGAACGTCAACTCCATTCGTGCGGTTGGCAAAGCAATTGATTACGAGGCGCGCCGCCAAATTGATGTGCTCGAATCGGGCGGAACCATTCGCCAAGAGACGCGCCACTGGGACGATGCCGAGGGCCGAACACACACATTGCGCAGCAAAGAAGATGCCGACGACTATCGCTACTTCTTAGAACCCGACTTAGTGCTTCTCGATCCGGGCACAGAATGGATTGAGCAAATTCGTGCCTCGCTTCCAATGTTGCCCGCCGCACGCCGCGCTCAACTTGCCACGCTTACTGGCGCGAACAAGGAAAGCGAATCGGTGTATGTCGTTGTCGAACGCGGACAAGACGAATACATCGCAGCTGTTGCACAAGCAGGTGGCGATGCCGGCCGCGCATTGGTTTACGTGCAACAAGCATTTGCCGAAGAGGGTGCAACGCCTGCTGTTTCGGCAGCGCATCTTGCTGCGCTCACGCAGATGGAGCGCGATGCAAAAGTGACCGCAACGCAAGCAAAAACTATTCTCGCCGAGATGGTTGCAAACGGCGGGGGAGACCCGGCCGCTATTGCCGCCGCAAAGGGTTTTGAAGCGCTCGACACAAGCGCCGTTGAGGCAATGGTCGATGCCGCAATCGCGCAGCAAGCAGATGCCTGGGCGAAGTATTGCGCTGGCGAAGAAAAGGCCATGGGCGCCCTTGTTGGCGCCATCATGAAGGCCTCGCAGGGCAAGGCCGACGGCAAGGTCGTTACTGCTATTCTGCAATCACGCCGGGGATAATTTCTCGCTCGGGTTGACAAATTTGTTAGGTATGCCTAACATCAAGATTATGACAACCTCATTCCTCATCACCCTCCGTGAAGGCCTTGAAGCATCGCTCATTGTGGCCATTTTGCTCACATATCTGGCCAAGACAGACCGCAAAGCCGATGCCCGATATGTCTGGACCGGCACGTTCTCGGCAATCGCAGCCTGCCTGGTGGCAGGCACCGCCATCTACCTGGCCGTCGATGGGCTCAACGGGAAAGTGGAGATGGCAACAGAGGGAACAATTGCCCTCGCCGCAGCGGCCGTCCTTACGCAAATGATTTTTTGGATGCGCAAGAATTCGCAAAATCTCAGTGCCGAATTGCGCGCCAAAGTTGATCAGTCCGCAAAGACAGCGTTGTTCACCATTGCATTCGTCGCCGTCGTTCGCGAGGGTTTAGAAACGGTTCTCTTCTTGCTCAGCGCCGAAACTACTTCTTCGTCTGGCACTTCTGTTGTTGTTGGCGGGCTACTCGGTTTGGCCGCATCGGTTGTGCTCGGTTTGGCAATTTTTGCCGGCGGCCGCAAAGTCAATCTGAAAATGTTTTTCAATGTCACTGCAGTGTTGTTGATCATGTTTGCTGCGGGCCTCGCTGGCAAGGCTGTTCATGAATACCGCGAATTACTTGGCTGGGAAAACGGTTGGTTGGTGCAGCCGGCCTGGACAGTGGAAAGCGGCATGTGGTCGTCGGGCACCTTCTACGACTTCATGAAGGGTTTCTTCGGATGGCACAACGCTGCCGAGAATATTCGTGTCATCACGTACTTCGCATTCCTTGCGCCGACGCTCTATTTCTACCTGCGAAAGCCGGTGAAGTCGGCCGCATAGCCAGCGCAAGTAGCCTTAGTCGTGATGACTAAGCCAACAGAAACCCCAGTCGACGTCAAGCCACGTAGTCGCGACGTAACAGACGGAAACCAGAAGGCCGCAGCGCGCGCAATGTTGCGCGCAGTGGGGCTCACCGACGACGACTGGCAGAAACCCCAAATTGGCATTGCTTCGTCTTGGAACGAAGTAACACCGTGCAATGCATCGCTGCGACGCTTGGCCGACAGCGCGAAAAAGGGTGTGCGTGCCAACGGCGGCGTGGCACTGGAGTTTGGAACCATCACTGTCAGCGACGGCATCAGCATGGGTCACGAAGGCATGCGCGCAAGTTTGGTTAGCCGCGAAGTAATCACCGACAGCGTGGAAACAGTGGTGCACGCCGAACGCTTCGACGGCTTCATCGGCCTTGCTGGCTGCG
>CAINLH010000063.1 GCA_903850275.1 uncultured Acidimicrobium sp. | reverse complement strand
TGCGTAAACGTTTTGCCGGTTGCACCACAAATCGTGCCGTTGCGCACGCCGTTGGCAAACTCGGTCATCTTTTTTCGCTCGGCTGTAACCGCCTCCGACACGTTTGAGGCCGCCTTCGAGCGCAATGCCACATGCAAAGCAGGCTGCTGCTCGGTGTTGTTCACAATTGCGCCACTAAACATCGCGTCGCGTCGTTGCTCTACGCCCGCCTCGCGCGCAACATCAAGGAGCGCGCTCAGTATTTCGGAAGAAATGTTCTGCTTCGAAACATCCACAAGCAGCGATTGTGCGCCAACATTTGCCTGCATCGTCATTGTGCTTGCGCGCTTAGCGTCGGCGGCAAACATCTGAGCAAGGGTGTGCTGTTGGCTAGATGCCGCGAGCGAAAGCACTTGCTTCCACGGGGTCGAGGTGGTGATATCCACTTGTTTCAGGCTATCGGCACACGGCAAGTAGCGTGAACCGTCGTGATGACGCAATGAGTACAACACCAAGCGATGCGTCGCGCACCGACGCCGACAATGCTCGCTTTCGCGTTGGTGTCACGCTCGGTTTTTCGGCCTACTTCATTTGGGGCCTACTCACGTTGTATTGGAAAGCACTCAAAGAATTTGACGCGTTCGAACTCATTGGTTGGCGCATCGTCACCTCCGCCATCATTCTCGTTGCAACCATGCTGGCCACTCGGCGTTTTTTCCCGCTGCTCCAAACACTTCGCAACACTCGCCTTGTTGCCCGCATTGGCCTTGCAAGCGTGCTGCTCACCATCAACTGGACAACATATGTGTGGGCGGTTGTCAACAAACACGTTCTGGAAGTTGCACTCGGCTATTTCATTGCACCCGTATTCACCATCGTTGTTGGCGTCTTTGTTCTACGCGAAAAACTGAGCGTGCGTCAACGCGTCGCCGTTGGCTTCGCGGTCGGCGGTATTGCGGTGCTCACCATTGCCTACGGCCGCGTGCCGTGGATTGCTCTCGTCATTGCGTCGTCCTGGACGACGTACGGATATTTGAAGAAACAAATTGCCATGCCACCGCTTGAAAGCCTCACCGCCGAAGTGTTGCTGCTGTTTGTGCCCGCTGCGTTATATGTTGCCTACACATGGAATGGCGCGGGCAGCGTGCCCACCACCGCAGGCGCACTAGCAATTGTGCTTGTGTTGTTCACAGGCGTCATCACGGCCGTGCCGCTGCTCATGTTTGCCGGCGCCTCGCAACGCACCCCGCTCACCATCATCGGGCCAATGCAATACGTCGTGCCAACTACCAACTTCTTACTTGGCTGGCTGTTGTTCAACGAAGAAGTGACCAAAGCAAAACTGTCTGGCTTCGTTCTGATCTGGATTTGCCTAGCCGTGGTGTTGTACGACTTGTTTAGCGTGCAGTGGCGGGCACAGCGGCCCCGGCAACAATCCGCTTCAAGCCCGCAATAACCGCCAAGTCTCGTTGTTGGTCGTTGACCACGGTGGAGAACCGCGACAAACCCGACATCACCACATTGATGAGGTCGTGCAGCACCGTTGCATCTATGCCTTCCACGATCTCGCCGCGTTCAATTGCATCGGTGCACATCTTGTGCAGAAACGCCGAACGCGCAAACCGCAATGACTTAATCGCATCAGACAATTCGGGGTGACGCTGCGCCTCCGAGGAAACACCAACAACGAAACTTGCAAGCGATGGGTCTTTTGCACCCAGTTCGGCAATGGCATCAAGAATTGCCGAAAACTTGGCGGCAAATGTTTCGTGTTTTGCAGCTGCGGTTTCAAACGCGTCGTGCACCAGATCCTGCACTTCTGCGAAGGCCGCCACATACATTTCAAGCTTCGAAGGGAAGTAGTGATAGATAGCGCCGGTGGTGATGCCCGCAGCCGCGGCAATCGAACGATTGGTGGTTGCTTCAAACCCAACGGTTGCAAACGAGCGGCGGGCTTCGGCAAGCAGGCGCTTACGCGTCTCGCCAGCGTCGACAGCACAAGGCCGACCGAGCTTCTTGCCTACTGCCAACTTGACCATATATTTAGGCTAATTGGGCGGTAACGCCCTATACGAAGCGGCGCAGCAGCCCTGCCATCTCAATTGGCCTGTCACCCTGCACGCTGTGCCCAGCGCCTTCCACCACCACTACCTCGGCTGTCGGGTTGCGTTTCTTCAACTCTTCAATGTCCTCGTCGTCCACGACAGGCGAGGTACCGCCGCGCACCATCAACAACGGGCAGTGCAAACTTGACACCACTTCCCACAGCGGCGAAGCCGGCGGGCCTCCATGCGGCGTGTCGCTT
>CAINLH010000062.1 GCA_903850275.1 uncultured Acidimicrobium sp. | reverse complement strand
TCCATGCACCAACACCATGGTTGGTTCGCCTGCACCCCACTGCAACGCACTCATTGTTCGGCCGTCCGACAACTGTGCTTCAACGCGCTTCACTACCGGCGTGGGTGAAGCATCGATTGCGTACTCCGAAATGTTTTCGCCAAACATTGAAAACTCGTCGTACTGCACGCGCTCGCTCATTGGAAAGCTTCCGATCTTGTTATGGAGTAGTTGTCGTCGAAGCAACAACCGTTGTTGTGCCCCCAGGTTTCACGGTAGTCGTGCCACCAGGCGGGATGGTTGTCGTTGGCACATAGTTGGGGTCTGGCTTATCGAACGGCGGCACCGGCGAGCCATATTCCTCTGGTTCTTTGATGCCATCAAAAACGTAAATACGATCGCCGTAAGCAACGAGAGCCGGGAAGTAACGGGCAACCGACATTGGGATGCGTATGCATCCGTGCGACGCGGGCTCGAGTGGAACCAGGATGGCGCCGTGCACGGCAATGTTGTAATTGAAATACACGGGGTTGTACATGGTTCCTAATTTGGATTCGCGCATGCCAACTCGGCGGTTATAGAAATAGAAAATTCCTGGAGGCGTAATTGCCTCGCCGCAGATGCCCTGTTTTATCTGAGCATTGGTGTTGTTGCCGTCTTCGCCCGGGTCGATCGTTACTTCTTCGCACCACTTTTCAGTTGAACCACTTGAAATGTGGGTGATCAGCGCTGGCGCCCCGTCTTTAAACACGATCATTACTTGCTCTGGCAAATACAACTCCACATGAGTTGCCGTGTCGGCCTTGCGACGTGGCGAGATGCGCAAGTCGGATTGCATGATTGCCCACGTAGATTTCGTCACATTGCCTGTGGCCCTGTCTCGAGGAGTAGCCATCACCAATTTCTCAAATGCCCACATTGCCTGCACTGTGTTTTGGCCAAACACTCCGTCTTGCGGGCCCGGATCGAACCGCAGTGCGGCAAGGCGCTGTTGCACGCGCAGCACGTCATCGCCCTTCATCCCCGTCTTCAGTGTGCGAGTAAGCGGCACTGTCACCAATGGAACATTGGTGCTCTCCACCACAACATCGGGGTTTGACGACTCGGAGTTCGAACCGTTGTCACCGTTGCCAACAACCGCAATCGCAACAACCGTTAACAGCACTGCGAATGCGGCTATTGCAGGGCGCCAGCGATCGTAAGCACTTTGGCGAAAGTCGCCGTACTCATCATGCAGTTCACGATCTTCGGGCTCGAAGTCGTCGAACTCATCAAATTCGTTATACGGAGTGTCGTCGTTCATTTACTTTTAGGTGCAAGTGCATTCAAATGCGAACGCAGCGCCCATGCCTCTTTCAAAATCTTCACAATGACCGAAGGCGAACTGAGCGTCGACACACCGCGCGTGCGAGGAAAGTAATCCACGCCAAATTGCACAACGTTCATGCCTAGCTTGCGCGCGCTCACCATCAGTTCGGCATCAATAAACGAGCCTTCACTGGATAGTTGTACTTTTTGAAGCACGCTGCGACGAACCAGCTTGAACGCAAAGTTGACATCGCGAAAGCGGCAACCGAACAGCGCACGCACCAACAAGTTGTAAAAGAACGAATACACCACACGCACATAACCCTCGCCCGTTCGGTCGAAGCGGTACGCGGCAACAATGTCGGCTTCGTACTGATTCATCAGGCGCATTGCCTTGTGCACTTCACGAAAATCGAATGGCAAGTCGGCGTCGGTGTACAGCACCACGTCGCCTGTTGCGGCCGCAAAGCCAGACTTGATGGACCCACCAAGTTTGCGGTTTACGGGGTGATGCACCACTACTACCCGCCTGTTCGCGGCAGCTGCCTCGTCGGCAAGCTTGGCCGTTGCATCCGTCGAAGCATCGTTGACAATGATCATCTCGTAGTCGGCAACGGTGTTCTGCGCGATCAACTCATCGCCAAGCTCGGTTGCGGCGTTCAGCGCTCGTTGCAGGTATTCCTCTTCGTTCCACATGGGGAAAAAGACGGAAAACTTCTCAAAACGTGGGCCCGACATCCCTATTCAGGCTAACTGCGAGCCCCGAGTTGTACTCTTCACGTAGTGCAGACACCCCCAGCCTTCCCCGCTCCGCAGGCCAAGCCCACGGTTGCAATTAGCCGCGCTTGGCGCCGTGCGATGGTGCTTTCGTGGCTGCTTGTTGCCGCGGCGCTCATCGTCGTTGCCGTCACCGGGCGCAATGTTGGCAAACCTGCGTGGTGGATCGGCCCCGTGTCTGATCCCACGCTGTTCATCGTGTGGGCCCTGCCGTTCATCGGCCCGGCAGCCAGCATCGTGGCCACGTTTCGCATCATTCGCTGGGCGCATCTCATCGGCCTCGCATCGGCAGCCCTCATTGGTGTCGTTGCCGTCTTCGATATCAACAACTCTCCCGGCATCGCACTCATCGAATGCGTTGTTGCTGTTGCCGCAGCCCTCATCGCCATCGCTTCGTTTGCGGGACGCATTAAAACCAAGGCGTAAAGCGGTCGTATTCAGCGCATCAAGTTCGGTACCGTGGATGCATGCCTGAAACGAACCCAGCCGCGTCGCAAGCAAAAGTGCTCTCCTCGCTTCCCGTTGGCGAGCGCGTTGGCATCGCATTTTCTGGCGGCCTCGACACGTC
>CAINLH010000061.1 GCA_903850275.1 uncultured Acidimicrobium sp. | reverse complement strand
GCCAACAGGGAAAACTATTTGGCCAGAAGTGATAATCGGTTGCGTAATGCCGTATTCGTTTTGCACTGGGTAGTCGTATTCCCACCACCACTGCTGTCCGGTGACATTGATAATCATCTCTGTGTCGTCGGTTTTGGCAAGATCGAACACGGTACGGAAAGTGAACACACCAACCACCGCGAGAATCAGTGCGGGAATGATGGTGAGAGTGATTTCAAGCGCAGGGTTTCCGTGTGTCTGGTGTGGAATTGGCTGACCACGATCCTTGAACTTGATCACCGCGATAACAACAACAGCAAACACGATGACACCAATGATTCCTGCAACCGCAAAAACCGGTTTTTGCAGTGTGTCAATCTTTTGTGCGTTGGGGCCTTTTGGCGCCCAAGTATCTTGCGGTGCATTGCTTGCGCAACCCGCGAGAACAACGGCGGTGCCAACTCCATACAACGCCGGCTTCAAGCGACCAAACATGGATGTCAGCCTATTGAGGCGATTCTTGGAGTGTCGGAGGGAGGTTTCGTGAATCACGGCACGACCACTTCGATGCTTTGGCCGCTCAATCCAGCGACTTCAAGGGAAAAGGGCTCTCCGGCAACCGCTGGCTTGGGAATGGTCAGCGTCAGTGCTTGTTCCGCACCCTGGGGAATTAGTTGGGTGCACGTCTCAACTTTTTCCTTGACACCATCGGTCACCATCTTCTCGCCAAGATGAGCCACCAGTCGGAATTCGCCATCATCCAAGTTGCGGAACACAATGTTGGTTGGGCTTGCGCGCGGGATAGAGATGCTCTGCTGTTCACCATTAATTCCCTGGACGCGAGCAATCAACTTTCCACCAGACAATTCGATAACAGTGTCAATCGAGCTCGTTAGCGAAACACCTTCAAGCGGCAACTTGTCGAAATACTTCGATGCCTCGGCACCACACTCGCGATGCATGTAGTGATCTTCTTCTGCTGCAGATGCAAGATCTTCGCGAAGACCTGAACTCATGGAACCAACTCCGGCCGCAACAATGCCGAGGGCGCCAACAACGCATATTGATAACACCAGTGAACGCTTGAGTGCTGGCTTAAACGTAAACAGAACTCCAACTAGCAAAATCAATGTTGACAGCACAATAAAGATCACGGCCCCGGCGCTCTTGTCGATGGCCAACATGATGCGCGAGAACGAGAAAATAATGACACCGAGACCAACTGCTGCGAGAACTGGAAACTCGATTGGGTTCAACAGGCGCTTGCGCAACGTTGCGTTGTATGCGCTATCGCTCGAAGCGCGCTCACTCCACGACTGCACCGCCCACTCAACGAATGTGGCTAGAAGGAAAATGATTCCGAACAACGCGACAATGGGCGTTGTAATAGTTCCCACAAGCAACAACGCTGCACCAGCTGCGCCGACGAGTGGCCACATAGATGCGGTTGGCTGCTCTGACAAGACAGATGAGTCACCAAGTTCGGTGTCGCCATCGCGAGTGAACACCACCATCGTTGCCAAAAAAGCCGTGGCAGCAACGAGGCCAAATAGAGCCGTAGCACCAAGAGCCGAAGGGTGGATCAGCAACATATAGACACCAAACGACACTGCCGTTAGGGCGGTGAGGCCAATGAAGAATTTAGAACCGTTATTCAGCATGTTCGTCCCTACTTCTGCACGTACACAACGAACCACAGTGCGCAAAACACCACAGTGAGGAAATACCAATACATCGCATGTGCCGTCATCACTTGTTTGTCACCAAGCCGACCGGCTGTTGCACGAAACATCGCGACTAGTGAAAACGCCACTCCGGATGCGAGCAACACCAACATGGTGCCAGTGACTGCATAAAACATTGTTTGATATGCACCGTCTCGAACGCCCATATCCATCTGCATGTAGATGGCGGCCTGAGCGTTGATTGCGGCAACACCAATAAAGCCCGTGATCAAAGTTGACAATGTTGCATGCGAAGAATCGTTACGACGAGCCGAGTACACACCCCACTGCGCCATGATGCAGGCAATGACCATGGTGATCATCAACGTGTTGGCGGCAACTTCCGGAACCTTGATCTCGGATGGCAACCAATCATGAATTAATTTGCCCTTTTCATCCGTGCGCAACGGCGATGCATCTCGAAATTTGAACCAGATGGCGAGCATGCCGAACATCAACATGGTGCCAGCAGCGCACACCGCAGCAGTGCCCATGACCAACGAGTTGCGGTTTGCTGGTTGCGGGCCGGCTGGCAAAGTTCTGGCAGTAGCAGTGCTCATCGCGCTCCTCCATCAACAGACCACTCGAGTGTTCGTGCATCCCAAGGATCTTCGGTTGCGTTCACACCCGACATGCGCGCGCGAATTACGGTTGCGACAGCTGCAAGTACACACAGCGCCATGAGTGCATGACCGCCCGTTGACAACAAGTTCCACAATGACTGTGGGCCGGAGTAATCAAAATCGGACGCGACGTCTGCAGGCTGATTAGCAAAACCTGCGATGTAATACGGCAACGAAGCCAACACTGTTGCGATAAAGCCCAACACACCAAGACCAACAACGGCTACATCGGACAACATCTTTCCCCAAATTCGTGGGCCCCAAAATGCGAGCGCGCCCCAAGCAACAAGCACAGACCCGTATGTGAGGTATGTGAGTGCGGCCTCATCAAATACTGTTCCGGCCAAGCCCGCTTGATCAATTCGTTGTACGGCATTACCCAGTACCGCGGCCATGATCAACCCAACGCCGAGTGCAGTCGGGAAATACGGCGCAATAATCTTTGGCTTGCCGGACATCACTGCAAGTAGCGCCGTTGCAAGCACGATGACAAGGCCGAGTAATGGCAACAGGTTGTACAGGGCGTAAGGAACAAAACTCTTCGCTTTGTCGGTGAGCGAACCGGACCAGTTCAACGAGTGGGAGGTCTGTGAAACAGTGCCAACCAGCGCAGTAGTAACCAAACCCAAGCCAATGACGACAGCTCCGCGCAATGGCTGCTTTGCGCGAGCCATCACTGGTGTCATGTCGGCAAGCACACCGAGTGCGACCACCACGTAGATAAATGTTTGAGGTTGTGTAAAGGCCCAACCCAGCCACGTCATGATGCCTTCGTTGCCACCAAATGCAAGGCGCTCATAATGATGATCGACTGCGGCAAAAATAATTGTGCCGAGCATGACAGGAAGTGTGAGCAACAACGCTGCAGCGCCAACAAGCGACGACCAGGCAAGCATTGGCGCATCTGCCAACGACATACCTGCGGTACGAGCCGTGAGCACCGTTGAGAACAATGAAACCGACGCGGCAAGAGCGCCCAAGATGGACAACGCCAACCCGATCAAATAGAGATCAACCATCTGTGCGTTTCCGCCGCCAGGGCCGCCATTTGCGGCAATCGCAGCAACAATCAAGCCACTGCCGATGAGCCAGAGATAGAAACCGAGCGATGCAACACGGGCGAAACTGATCGCGCGGGCACCGACCTGCATTGGCACAACGACAATTGCAAGCCCAATAAACAACGGGATCATGACACCAAACGAAGCAAGTGTGCGAACGAGTGAGAAGAGTTGCAACACGCTGTCTGCCGGGACGAGAGACGAATCACTAGCGATACGTTCGGCACCCAAGATGGTGGAGACCACAACCATCGTTGCCAGCCACACTGCTGCCCCACCAATAAACATTCGACCAATGCGGCGATGATCGGTGGTGGTCAGCCATTCGCCCGCGAGCCCAAGTGCGGTTGGGTGTGGAGAATGGGTGAGGGAGGGCACTTCAACCGTGGACATAACGATTACGACACTAACAATGCAGAGGCGCTCTATCCGAACTTCCCTGCCGTCGAACTAGGACGCTGAAATCAGCAAAACGTCCAGGGTCAGGGCAAGAAAGATCGCCGATACATAGGTAATAGAAAACGAAAAAAGCCTCATTGAACGGGCTTCCGTAGGGTTTGAGCCAAGTGCAATAGTTCCAATGACAAATGCCACTCCAAACACCAACGCTGTAATTCCATATATAAGGCCAAGATTCGCCACGGGAACAAGGACCAACGTAGAAACCGTGAGGATGACCGAATAGGCAATCATCGAACGGATGGTCTCTTTCATCGAGGCAACAACAGGCAGCATGGGCACACCTGCCGCCCGATAATCCTCGGTGTGGCGAATAGCGAGTGCCCAAAAGTGCGGCGGGGTCCACAGGAAGATGATGACGAACAGCACGACCGGCGCCCAGCCAAGCGAGTTGGTGACAGCGGCCCAGCCAACCAGCACAGGAACGGCCCCAGCAGCACCGCCGATCACAATGTTTTGCTTACTCGAACGCTTTAGCCACAGGGAATAAACAAACACATAAAAGGCTGTGGCCGACATTGCCAAGCACGCGGCGAGCAGATTGGCGCCCGCTAAAAGAATGACGAAAGCAACGATTTCTAGTGTGATGGCAAACACCAGAGCGTTGCGCGGCCGAATTGCACCTGTGGCTAGCGGCCGATTTTTTGTGCGCTCCATCAATTTGTCGATGTCACGATCGATGTACATGTTGATGGCATTCGCCCCTGCCGCAGCAAGCCACCCACCGACAAAGGTCCAGACCATCAGCCAGATGGAGGGCCATCCTCTTTGCGCCAAGACCATGGTGGGAATGGTGATCACTAAGAGCAACTCCACAATGCGCGGCTTTGTTAGCGCTATGTACGAGCCAACTTTGGAACGCTGGGCCACTGGCTTGTCACCATGACTGAACAGTTTGGTGGTCAAACGTGATGGAACAAGAGGTCGAACACCGAGAGCCACGGCTCAAGGTTACGGCACAATGGAGTGGTGAGCGACACCGATGTACAACCAGTTGACGTACGTGACCCGAGTGTTGCCGACGACACCGACATTGATCGCCCATGGATTGTGCTCGTCTGGAACGACCCCATCAACCTGATGTCGTATGTCACTCTCGTGTTGCAAAAACTTTTCGGTTACAGCCTGGAGAAAGCAACTGCCCTGATGTTGGACGTGCACCACAAGGGCCGAGCGGTTGTTTCAAACGGGACTCGTGAGCGCGCCGAACTCGATGTTTATCGTTTGCATGAACACGGCCTTTGGGCGACCATGCAAAAAGAGGACGCTTCGTAATGGCCAGAAAATATTCCGGACCCCTACAAACATTGCCAGGCGGGCGCTTCTCGCTGTCACTTGAAGTGCAAGACCGGGCTTCGCTTGTTGCGCTCATTGTCCAGTTGCGCGAGATATTGCTCACCACCTCTACTGCAGACAACATGCGCAGGCTCTTCCCCGCGGCATACCACCAAGACCCAGAACACGACGCCGAATATCAACGACTGATGCGCGACGAATTACTTGCGTCACGACTGCAATCGATGAACACCGCTAGTGAAATGTTGCAGCGCGACCCAACAAGCAAGTCGATTGAACTCACCGCGGCAGAACTTGAAGAGTTCATGCGCTCCATCAATAACCTCCGCCTCGTGATCGGGACCATGCTCGATATTCAGGAAAGCGACGATCTGTACGACGATGACGAGTCGCAAGAGGATGACCCCTCAGGCGTGCATCGCCAGCTTTATCACTACCTTGGCTGGCTTTTAGAGTGGGTGGTCACTGCGCAAAGCGCGGCGCTATAGGGTGGAATGCCCAGAGGGAATTGAGCCATCTCACTGATAGATTTCTAGGGCTCTCTCAACTAAATATTCGTCCATGCCCCCATCGTCTAGTGGCCTAGGACACCACCCTTTCAAGGTGGCGGCACGGGTTCGAATCCCGTTGGGGGTGCGAAAGTAATACATATCAGCAAGACCAAGAAACAGTGTGCGACTTGTGAACAACAAGTCGAAACCAATTTTGGTCCCGTGGTGAAGTTGGAGTTCACGCCGCCCTGTCAAGGCGGAGGTCGCGGGTTCGAGTCCCGTCGGGACCGCTGAGGAGTGCTTGCACTCTTCAAGGTCGGGTAGCTCAGTAGGCAGAGCATGCGCCTGAAAAGCGCAGGGTCACCGGATCGACGCCGGTCCCGACCACAAGGCGTAACGCGTGTCCGAAAATCTTCGGGCGCGCCGTTACTTCACTTAAGGCGCGATGCGCACCAACGTTTCTTGAGCAACCGTTGCCACGTGCACGCCATCTTGTGAAAAAACATAGCCCTGTGCGAGCCCACGACCATTCACGTAATTGACGCACGACATCTCGTACAGGTGCCATTGATCTGCGCGAACGGGACGATGAAACCACACCGTGTGATCGAGGCTTGCGCTAAATCTTTTGCCGGCTTCCGACGCATCACGAAGTTCTGGAATTGCATTGACCACACTTTCAGTTGGCAAGTCGTCCGACAAGTATGCAAGTGCGCATCGATTGAGTAGTTCGTCATTTCCGAGAGAATCTTTCACTCGCAGCCACGCAGCGGTGCGTCCTGCTCCATCGCGCGAATGCTCCGGCAATGTGGGAAGTGTGCGCCGTTCCAAGAATGAACTCCATGAGGTTTCTTCGATGTCGTCTGGCTGCGCAATGTTTTGCAGATGTTTAATTGGAGCAAAATCAGTTGAGGCTTCGTCTCGGTGAAACGATGCCTCAAGATTGAGAATCGCGCTCTCGCCTTGTCTGGCAACGACTCGGCGCGTTCCAAAACTGCGGCCGTCACGAATTCGGTCTACCTCGTAGCGAACCGGTTGAGTGTTGTCGCCGCGCCGAATGAAATATGCGCGCAGCGAGTGCGGAAGAACTTCGTCGCTCACCGTGAACGCAGCCGCGCGAAGTGCCTGGGCAACAATGTGCCCGCCGTAAAGCCCGCCCCACGGATACTCGAGGCCTTCGCCAACGTATGTGTCGGCACCATCTGCCTCGAGGGCAAAAAGTTGTTGCAGGTTCATTACTGAACGGTGATTACGAGCAAGACCTCGCCGGTGACATGGCTCTCAAGCTCAAACTCGCCTGCAGCATCGGCAACAAATTCAATAACGGCCTCTTCCCCTGCCGGGACCTCGCCGCTAGCAACGTCGTAGCCGTGCAAGTGGAAATCGTCTTCGCTTCCGCTGTTCAGTAAAGAGATGCGCACCGTTGAGCCCAGTGCAACAGTTTCGGTGCGATCGGGGCCGGAGTTCTCGCCAACGATGACACTGATTTCGATGACCGCTGCTGCATCAACAACACTGCTCTCTGCGGCAATCGTCTCGGTTGGGGCCACTTCGGACGATGGTGAACATGCGGTGAGTGCTGTAAGCAGTCCAACTGCGACGAGGATGCGTTTCATGATCCGAAATCGTACCCGAGGTCGGGCGCGCTTAAGAGTGGCACATATGCAATACCTGCATCTTTTGCCATTTGCGCACACGTGCCACCGCGATCGACGATCACTGTGATGAAGATGGGTTCGGCACCGAAACTTCGCACAACTTCTACTGCTTCAAACAGGCTTGTGCCTCGAGTGACCGTGTCTTCAACAATGGCAACTCGGTCGCCTGGTATTAATGCACCGGCAAGCCGACCTGTAATGCCGTGATCCTTTGCTTCTTTGCGCACAGAAAAACTTCGCAGCATTCGACCTCGTGTTGCGGCAACCGCTGCAATTCCAAATGCCACTGGATCTGCACCCATGGTGAGGCCACCAATTGCTGTTACTTCGTTGGGAAGTATTTCAAGCGCTGCTTGTGCAACAAGCACAATGCCCTCCGGTCGGCACGCAGTTTGTTTCGTGTCGAGAAACCACGAACTTGGTTGGCCGGATTTGAGTGTGAAGTTTCCAGATTTCAGCGAGTGCTCGAGTACATGCGCACGAAGCGCATTGCGCGTTGACCCAAGGTCGGGAAGCGTCATGCCTTTGTTATAGCCAATGCGGCGTCGATGGTTCGTTGCGCGTGACGAACCGAACGCTCCAAATCGAATGCGTGGTCTAACTGTGCGGCGGAGAGTTGAACGCGAGTGTCGGCCGCAAGCACATCTCGAAATGAAGTCCGAGAGTTCCAGGCCAGTGCTGTTGTTTCTTGCACGATTCGGTAGGCGTCATCGCGCGAAAGCCCCGAATCGACCAATGCAAGCAGCACAGGTTGAGAAAATACGACGCCGAAACTGCTTTCAAGATTGTGCAACATTCGAGGTCCATCAACTTCAAGCCCCTCAATCAAGCGCGTCAGTCGCTTCACCACGTAATAGGCAAGTATCGATGAATCCGGAAGCACGATGCGCTCTGCTGAAGAATGTGAAATGTCTCGCTCGTGCCACAGCGCGACGTTCTGCATTCCAGTTTGAAGGTTGCTACGCAGTACACGCGATAGCCCTGTCAGTGTCTCTGCAGAAATTGGATTGCGCTTGTGAG
>CAINLH010000060.1 GCA_903850275.1 uncultured Acidimicrobium sp. | reverse complement strand
GCTTTTGGCGAACCGGGCGAGTTGGTCGAAGTGGGCGAGGGGCAGAGGTGCCAGCCGCTGCTACAACACCGAATTGGGATGCAATATGCGGAACCAAACTAGCAACACGCTTCACGGTAGCCAGCAGAGCTTCGCCTGGGTTCTCAGGAACCGATGTTGGCTTCACCTGAGCTCGAACCGGTGAGAAGGCAACCGCTTCGAGCACTGCAATCCAGCGATCTGGTGCCTTTTCCGAGGACATGGCCGACGTTGCGGCCTGTGCAAGTTTTGCTCCAAGTTCTGCAGGAAATGGTTGACCGGCCTTTGGTGGCTCACTTGAAATCTTAAGAGCGCGCACGATACGGGACACATCGATAGCCGCAGCGATATCTGCAAGCCAAAGGGCCTGACTTGATTCCTGCTTCGACTTCAGAGCAGCCTTCAATTCGGCTGCAAGTACGCGGGTTGTTTCGTCGCGAACGACCATTGGGTCGTCTGATGCAACGACTACCGATCGCAAATCTCGCAAATCAAGCTGTTCGATATCGGCCTTCGCGGCTTCTGCCTTGTCGAGCCAGTCAGCAACGCGAAGTTTTGGCAAGAGTTCTTGCGCCATCGAGATCAGGCCGTCGGCGGGTACTTCAGGTTTTCCGTCTTTCCGCAATTGATCATTTTGGAGTTTCACCGCATCGCGTACTGCTTTGATGCCACCGTCGAGTGCTCGTTCGGCAACTCCACGCTGTTCTTCAGGCAGTGCTGCGAGGACTGCTGCGCGATGCGTGCGCTTCGGCTTGAGCCGTTTTGCTGCTGGACGCTTTGGCAATTCAGGGGGAGTAACAAACGAAGGGCGCCTTGGTTTGCGATCATCGGTCTTTTCGGAACCAGGTGTGCGAGGGGTTCGCGGAGGGCGAGCGCCAGCGTTTGCTCCGTCTCTGCGTGGGCCTTTGGAGTCACCACGTGGTTTTCGATCCGACTTACCCTTTTCCGCAAGTTTCTGGGTAACAGGTACAAACTCTTTATCGCTTACAAGTACTTCCAACAGAGTTCCGCGATGACCTTTTTCTTTGACGTTGACCACAGAGAGAACAGTGATTCCATCGAGATCAAAATCGGCCTCGACCTTCAATACGTCGCCAGCCTTGGCGCTGTTAGCCAACAGCGTTGAGTTGACTACTCCCTTGGGGGCTTTCGCGCCCGCGGCGCGCCACGACCAAGTTCCATCATTGCGGTTGCTGGTCAGTTCGATATCGATGCGCCTAGACATGGGGCTCTACGGTACTGGCGCGGTGCTGTATCTCCAATGCCTAACGGGATATTCGCACCGAACTACGGTCTTACGCATGGCAATTTATGCATTTGGCGATCGCGTACCTGTAATTCACGAAACGGCATTTATCCACCCAGATGCCGTGATTATCGGATCTGTAGAAATCGGCAGCGAGTCAACCATTTGGGCCGGTGCAGTGCTGCGAGGAGACGACGGATTTATCAAGATCGGTTCGAGAACCAGCATTCAAGACAACACCGTCATTCACACAACGCCAATGGACGGCACAACTGTTGGCGACGATTGCGTCATCGGACACATCGTGCATTTGGAAGCGTGCACGATAGAAAACGGATCGCAAGTTTCTTCGGGCGCCATAGTTCTGCATCGAGTGCGCGTCGGCACGGGAGCCATTGTTGCCGCGAACGCTGTTGTACTCAACGACACCATTGTTCCCCCAGGCGCGCTTGCCGTTGGAACGCCTGCCGTGATTAAAGAGGGCAGGGCTCGTGCCGAAGAGATTGCGCTCGGTGTTGCGGTTTATGTCGACAAGGGCAAACGATTCGCAAAAGAAATGCGCAAGATTTCCGACTAATCAAGCACGGTGAGCAGGGGTTCGATGACGAAGTTGTCAAGTTGTGGCAAATAAATTCGCGCTGCCTCTTTCTTGAATTGCTCACTTAAATCCGATCTGAAGAACTTTGAACCTTCTCGGATTACATAATTCAAAATGAAGAATCTGTAGGCAAAGGGCAGGAAGCGAATTTCTGCTTCAGAGAGCGGATTCACGGAATGGTACGACTTCAGAAAAGTCAAGAATTTAGGCTCGAGAAGTGTGTGGGGGGAGTACGTAAAACTTGTTCTGTCTCCGGTCTTCGAACTCACCCTGGAGAAGAAATAGAAATCGAGCAATCGCGTATCGATTCGAAACCAGTCGTAATCCCAACGGCTCATCAATTCAAATCCGTTTTGTTCGATCCGCTTGACTGAAAAATTGCCCAAGTTCCAATCCAACAGAATCGGGATCTTTGGCCAATCATCGAACGTGATGTCCTCTAGTTCAACCAAAAATTGGTGCGTGCTTCGCCTAACCACCGAAATATCCGTCTGAGAAAGACCAAATACTTCGCTTGAATTTGGCTGCATTAGCTGATCTAGGAAATGGATCGCGTCGCCTTTAATCGAATTTGATGTGGCTGCCAATTTTGGCGCAATTGAGCTACACGCATTGTGAAACTCGGCTATCTCGCGGGCCAAATTTTGAACATCACCGTCGGTCACAATCTTCGGCAACTGTTCGCCACGTTCTACATCAACGTAAAAGACTGCCCAGCAGGTCTCGTCGTACCATGTGTAAACACGGCCTTCTTTGCTCAGAATTGTCGCTAGAAAATTTGACCACCGTGTGTTAGCGAGTAACTGTTGGCATTTGAACAGACGGTCGTGGTCCTCGACGAATAAGAAATATGAGCCGTACGAAGAAACCTTGCAGACCACCTGAGAACCATCATCGAGCGTTGCGCGGAACACACGATTTGTCGAAACGTGGGCACTCACTTCGTCGACCGCGATAATTTGACGCACATCTCCATAGTCGAGCCATGCGGCGCGCACAATGTATTGCGCGTCATTAGCAACGCGATTTGAGTTAGCGGTTGATGTTGCGAACTCCGATTGGGGCGATGAGCCGGTACCCAGCTTCATGACGTTCCTCTTCAGTTTCCCCACCCCAAAAACCATACTCATGATTTTCCCGAGCAAATGTTTTGCACGTGTCTAGAACTGCGCATTCAGCACAAACCGTTCGGGCCATTGCTTCACGACGCAAACGAGATTGAGGACGCTCAGCAATAGGGGGGAAAAAGATTTCGGTCAAGCCGCGGCATGCCGCAACATTCATCCACGCATCATCGGTTTGCTCACGCCGTGAGTAGACATCAACTGCTGCCATAAAGCCCCCGCTCCAAATGCCCATAACCGGACAGACGGGACTGTAGCGGAAACTAATCAATCGGTCAATTAAACCTCAAATGCGCTTGTTGAGTTGCTCCAAGACGCCTGCAGCAAATTGATCTACATCGCCATCAGTGACGTCCCAGCCTGTCATCCAGCGGACTTGACCCGCCTTTTCGTCCCAATCCCAAAAGAATGACCAATCCTGCAGCGCTTGCTTGTCTGCGGGGCTCAAGGTGGGGAAGAGGCTGTTCGCCGCTGGAGGACTGACGAGATTAAGAGAATCAAGGTGATGCAGTTTCTCGTACAAGCGTGCCGCCCCCGAATTGGATTGTCTGCCAAGCGAGATGAATAAATCATCGTTCAGCAACGCCAGATATTGAGCCGAGATGAAACGCATCTTGGAATGCAGTTGTGTCAACTGCTTTCGAATGTATTTTGAGCGATCTGCTAGCGGTCGATTGAAGAAGATCACTGCTTCTCCAAAAACTCCACCAGCTTTCATGCCTCCGAATGTCAACACGTCTACACCGGCATCACATGTAAATGCGCGCAATGCGTCTCTTGTTCCGCCGAGTGCAGCTGTTGCGTGTGCAATGCGAGCTCCATCCATATGCACGAGCATTCCCATTTCGTGAGCTACCTTGCATATTTCTGTTACTTCCTCAGCCGTGTACAACGTGCCGAGTTCGGTTGCCTGAGTGAGTGAAACAACACCTGGTTGCACATGATGTTCGCTTCCCAATAGGTGTGCTTGATCGCGAATCTGATTGGGAACCAACTTTGCATTAGGGCTTGGAAGATCGATCAACTTCGCGCCCAACAAACGCTCGGGAGCACCTGTCTCGTCGACCGTTATGTGTGACCAATCAGTGCAGATAACTGCTTGTGCGGGCTGCAGCATGCATGCAAGAGCAAAAACATTTGCGCCCGTTCCGCCGTAGACGAACCTCGTCACAACATCTCGATCAAACAAACCGTTGAAGGCCGATTCCGCCTGGAGCGTGTAATCATCGGCTCCATAAGCCAGTTGATGCCCGTCGTTGCAGCGGAGGAGTGCATCCATCACGGCAGGGTGCGCTCCTGCGGCATTGTCGCTTGCAAACCGTCGCGCAGGAGCCTGAGGAAGAGCCATACGTCCAGTATGGAAGCAAATCCACCATAGATGCTCAAGTACTGGCTACCTTTTTGTCATGACGAAATTGCATAATTCGTTAGAGAACACGCAGAGCCCGACGATGCCCAATGGCGCCGCCAGGTGCTCCTGGTGCAGGATGCCAATGCAGCGAACCGTTGGAGCCGGTAGGCCACGACGTTTTTGCTCTCAATCTTGTCGCCAATGGGATTGGGTGGCCAGGCAGCGAGCCAGCGAGCTAGCACTGAGCGAAGACGAGTTGGTCATGACGCGAAGTCAGCTGGACGCATTGCGTGATCAGATCTACGTCTTGCAATGCGCGATCAACGATGTAGAGCATGACTTGGATCCAAACATCGATCCAACGTCGCGGGACTTCAAGGCTGCATTGGTTTGGCTATTGGCGGCCGCAAAACCCCTGACCGAAGACCAATTGACTCCCAGCCGAACCTCTCCGTCTGGCATTCCCCGCCCATAATGATAGTTATGTAAAGTTAGGATTCTTCAACAAACATATGGCTTCCGAACAACGATCTCCCGCCGTACTGCCAGCGTTGGGCCAACCAGCCCAGAACGTTCTCAACCGATTAGACGACCTGCGCGCAACAGATGTTCAGTGGCGAGATGGCCGCGCATTTTCATTGGCTTACTTTGCTGGTCCCGAGGTGCAGACACTGGCTGAGAACGCTTACAAGCGCTGTGCTGGCGACAATGCACTGAATACCGCCGCGTTCCCCAGTCTGCGCCAGATGCAAGCCGATGTGCTCGATTTTGCATCGCATTGGCTTGGCGCACCAGGCACTTCGGCAGGCTATTTCACAAGTGGCGGAACCGAAAGCATTTTGATGGCCCTCAAGGCTGCTCGCGACCAATTTGCTCAAGATCGGCGAATCACCCGACCCAACGTGGTTCTGCCTAGTTCAGCCCATGCCGCATTCGCGAAGGCTGGTGCTTATTTCGGAATCGAACTTCGCCGCACACCAGTCAAACCAGATTGGCGAGCCGATATTGCAACTATGCGTGCTGCGATTGATGACAACACCATCATGCTTGCCTGCTCTGCCCCGCAATATCCGCAAGGCGTAATTGATGACGTTCCCGCTGTTGCTGCTTTAGCTGTTGAAATGGGAGTTAACTGCCATGTTGATGCATGCATGGGTGGTGTCTCACTCGCCTATCTCGAACGTTTAGGACGCAACATTCCATCGTGGAACTTCCAGGTACCCGGTGTTACTTCTATGTCTGTAGATCTGCACAAATTCGGCTACACGTCGAAGGGTGCATCGGTCATCATGTACGCCGACAAACGGTTGCGTTCTTTCCAAGGCTTTCTTACGGACGATTGGTTGGGCGGCATGTACGC
>CAINLH010000059.1 GCA_903850275.1 uncultured Acidimicrobium sp. | reverse complement strand
GTTGCTAGTTTGGTTCCGCATATTGCATCCCAATTCGGTGTTGTAGCAGCGGCTGGCACTTCTGCCCCTCGCCCACTTCGTCCAACTCGCCCGGTTCGCCAGAAGCCAAAGCCAGCCGCAAAGCCTGCAGCAACGTCAGCCGACAAGCCAGCCGTATCGGCAACCGTTGTAGTCGAAGCACCAGCCGAGCCAATTGTTGCGGCAGAACCAAACGCGCCGATAGCTGTCGATTCACCAACTTCTCTTTAAGTCGGTTTAGCGCATAGTCTTGGCACATGACTGATGCCGTTTTATACGAAGTTCAAGGAAAAATCGCCTACATCACGCTGAATCGTCCGGATGCTCGCAACGCCGTAAACGGTGATGTGGCCCAGGCTATGGAAAGCGCTATCGATCAGATGGAGAATGATCCATCGGTGTGGGTCGGAATTTTGCGAGCGAACACTGCAGGCCAAGAGCGCCCAGTGTTTTGTGCTGGAGCCGACTTGAAGGCAATCAATAGCGGCCAGGCGGGCGCACTGAATACCGCCAAGGGCGGATTCGGCGGGTTTGTTTATCGCGAACGAAAGAAGCCAATAATTGCTGCTGTAGATGGCCTAGCAACTGCTGGTGGCTGCGAATTGGTGTTGGCCTGCGACATGCTGGTGGCAACGACACGTTCAGCATTTGGCTTGGCGGAGGTTATGCGAAACCTCATCGCAGGTGCGGGTGGATTGTTCCGTTTGCCGCGAGCAATTGGCAAGAACGCCGCCATGGAAGTGATTCTCACTGGCCAGCCGCTCCCCGCTCAGAGGGCTTACGACTTGGGCATGGTGAATCATCTGGTGGAGCCTGGGAAGGCCGAGGAGGCCGCATTGGCGCTTGCCGAGCGGATTTGCCTTGCCGCACCGTTGGCGGTTTGGGCATCGAGGAAGATCGTTCTTGCCGCTGCGTACGAGTCGGACCAGGTGCTCATTGACATGACCAACAAAGAGTTCGGTGGAATTCTTGCATCGGAGGACACTAAAGAGGGCCTGACGGCCTTCATCGAGAAGCGCCCACCAAATTGGCAGGGGCGTTAAGCCAAGTTCTTGCCAACTATCAAGAGTTGAGCGCTCATCGATGCGCGTTCAAACAAGTTCTTCATATCACGATCTCCGGGTAGGGCTAATCCTTCGAGGACTGTGCATCCGTTATCACGCACAACTTGTTCGCAACGTTCAATCAGTAACGCTCCAAGCCCTAGTTGTCTGGCAGTTGAGTCCACGAATACCTGCTTGATCAATGCTTTGTGAAGAGCAGCAAAAATTTCAACGAGTAAATAGCCGTGGACTGTCTCTCCCAAAACGCCAACAAACAACTTGAATTTTGAATCTTCAATTATCTCGCTCCAACCATCACCGATGCGAGGAGACGTTTCTAGAAACTGAGCCAGCCCTCTGAAATTTGATAAAGATTCGAACGCTGAGTCTTCGAGAATATTTACACTTGCCACATCCGTGATGGAAGCCTCGCGAATAATAAACATGCGAAGGTCTACCCTTCGAGATGAGCTGTAATTGCCGAAAGCACCGTGCGCCTAGTGCGATTGAGCGCTTCGTAAGCCTGTATGGATTCAGTCTCGTCTCTGCTCAGAGTTGGCAACAAAGCAATCACCTGCGGTGCTGAAAGTACCGAATAATTAGATATCGGTTCGGCAACTGGAATTGACTCTGTCGTCTGAGGTTTGATCGGAGACTCTGTAGCTGGAACCGCGGTTTCGATCCGGCGCCTTGTTCTTCCGACAATCTCTTCTGCCTTAGATGCGCCCATGCGAACAACCATCTGCCCGATCATCTTGGCATTTCTGGATTTTTGGCGTATTTGAGGCGACTTGTCGGCTACGAAGTCCTGAGCCGCTTGAGTTGCGGATTGCGCCGCGGTTATAGACGCGCCAATGACGTTACGCAAAACCTCTTTGGCCTTATCGTCTGCGTTCACGACACGAAAAGTGGACAGGCATCATCTTCGACGGGACAACCTGGTGCACTATTGCGAACCAGCAAGAAGCACTGCGTGCACTGCGTTTCGTCTGGCCTACGCGGCTGCAGACGTTCCATTCCATCGGTCTTGTCGTCAACAACAGCGTCTTCTTCATCGTCCTCAGGCGGTTGATCATCTGCTGCAGTGAGCTTGTCGCGAAGAATGGAATCGAGGTCAGCTTCAACGTCATCCTCGGTTCGCAGGTCGTCGTCATCGTCATCAT
>CAINLH010000058.1 GCA_903850275.1 uncultured Acidimicrobium sp. | reverse complement strand
CCAGGGCGAATGAAGTTGTGGTTCATGCGCAGGCCGGTCACTTTTTGGAAGAAGCGCAACACGATCTCTCGCTCGCGCCATCCGTACAACATCATCGATACGGCGCCAATGTCCATGCCGTTGGTTGCCATAAACAACAAGTGGCTGCTCATGCGGTTGAGTTCGGACATGAGCATGCGAATCCATACGGCACGCTCGGGGATTTCGCCGTCGATGCCCAACAACTTTTCGGTGGCCATGGCAAAAACAAGTTCGCAGTTCAGTGGCGACAAATAATCCATGCGCGTGACGTTGGTGCCACCTTGCATGAATGTGAGCGACTCGCCCGTTTTTTCCATGCCGGTGTGCAGGTAGCCAATAATTGGCTTACAACGCAGCACTGTCTCGCCCTGCAATTCCAACATCAGGCGCAACACGCCGTGCGTGCTTGGGTGTTGCGGGCCCATGTTGATGATCATCGTTTGGTCTTCGCCCGGGTCTGCAGCGACGTCTGCCAACAACGCGGCGTCGGCCTCGCTCATGCGCAACACTGCACCAACTTCGCGCAACACTTCCTTCGCGGTCAGTTCGCTTCGTGAACGAAGTTCTTGGTTGCCTTCAAATGTTCCGGCTGCTGCAATGGTCATGATGCTGCGCCTTTAAATTGCACTGGAATGCGGCCTTGCGAATAGTCCTTGCGCAGTGGGTGGCCGTCCCAATCCTCAGGCATCAAAATGCGGGTGAGGTCGGGGTGCCCCGTGAACGCAATGCCGAAGAGGTCGAACACTTCTCGCTCCATTGCTTCGGTGCCTGGGTACAGATCAAAGAGTGATTCGATCGATGCATTGCTTTCTGCAACCTGAACCCGCACACGCAAGCGCTTGCGGTCGCGCAGTGACAACAAGTTGACAACGATCTCGAAACGCTCGGGCGCGATGCCTTCAGGAAGGGTTCGGCCTGGGTGCGTGAGAAAGTCGACGGCCGTCAGATCGACGCACATCTCGAACCCATCATCGACAAGTTGCTTCATCACTTGCACATACTGCGCGCGCGGAACGAACAGCACGTGTTGTCCGTGCGAGTCGCCAAGGGCGCAACCGTGCAGTGTTTCGGTCTCGCTCATGACGATTAACGCGATCCGAGAACTACTGGCGTGGTGATGCCAGCAGGAATTTCTTGAATGTGAACATTGGCGCCTGCGCCATTTG
Source organism: uncultured Acidimicrobium sp. (assembly GCA_903850275.1). GTDB lineage: Bacteria > Actinomycetota > Acidimicrobiia > Acidimicrobiales > Ilumatobacteraceae > UBA3006. The sequence continues at coordinate 876 of CAINLH010000058.1, read as the reverse complement.
CGGCGCGTCGCTTCATAATTTCACCGTCTTCAATCAGTTGGTGCAGCGTCTCGATTGCGTGAATAAGAGTTTCTGGCGTTGGTGGACAACCCGGCGCGTATACGTCTACTGGAACAATTTGGTCGACGCCTTGAACGATGGCGTAGTTGTTGAACATGCCGCCGCTGCTGGCGCAAACACCCATGCTGATGACCCACTTTGGTTCCATCATTTGGTCGTATACCTGTCGAAGCACTGGGGCCATTTTTTGGCTCACGCGTCCGGCAACAATCATGATGTCTGCTTGGCGCGGTGATGCGCGGAACACTTCCATGCCGAAACGTGCGATGTCATAGTGCGGCGCGCCAGTGCCCATCATTTCGATTGCGCAACAGGCCAAGCCAAACGTTGCGCCCCAGCTAGAGCGCGAACGCGACCACTTGATGAGGTCTTCAATGCGACCGGTTAAAAAGTTGTGGTTGACACCCTCAAGGCCATCATCCAATACGTTGCGTACCAAGCCCATTATGCGGCCGTCTCTTCGCGGCCTTCAAGACCAACACGTTTTACCGTGCTCAGCACTGTGCGCATGGGGGACTTCATCGGGTCGTCGCCCATGTCGATGCGAACTGCCTTCTTCAACGGGCCCCAATCCAGCGCACCGCGCGCAATGGCATACACAAAGGCAACAAAGAACACGGCGCTAAATGTAAGCATCTCGAGAAATGCGTAGGTTCCAAGCGACTCACGCGCAACAGCATATGGGTACATAAAAATAATTTCGATATCAAACATGATGAACAACATTGCAATGATGTAAAAACTGACGGGAAAGCGCTCGGGTGCTTCGCGGCTTGGAACGATTCCGCATTCGTATGGCGCCGACTTTGCGGTGTT
>CAINLH010000057.1 GCA_903850275.1 uncultured Acidimicrobium sp. | reverse complement strand
TTGCCAGCAACACTTACCGCCAACATTGTCAATGCCGAAACCGGCGAAATCGTTATCGGCCCAATCACCGCGAAGCGACACGATAAAGGCCTCAGCATTCCTTACTATCCATTTCGCGCCGACATTGAAGAAGTCGGAATCTTTTCAATCGTGATCGATGGCGGGCCAACAGATGGCGCAGGCATCCAGATCATGGACCCCAGCCAAATTTCAATTCCACTTGTTGGCTCTGCGCTGCCACCCTTTGACACTCCAACTGTCGACAACAACCGCGGCGTCAACCCCATCTGCACGTACTTGCCCGCGGCTTGCTCATTGCACAACATCACGCTGACCGATGCGCTCGCGCTCGGCAAACCTGTTGCGTATTTGGTTGGCACTCCCGCGCATTGCTCCACCGGCACATGTTCGCCCGCACTAGAAGCGCTGCTGCAAGTAAGCGAAAAACTTGCAGACTCCATGACTTTCATTCACGCCGAGATTTACACCGACGACACGGCAACAGTGGTTGCGCCAGCGGTTGAAGCACTGAACATGACGTACGAGCCAGCGCTCTTCATCACCGATGCGCAGGGCATCGTGGTCGAGCGACTAGACGCCGTCTTTGATGCAGACGAAATTAACGAAGTATTGGTAACGCTCGGCCTGCAGTAGGCCGCAAGGTTCAGCTAAAGCTGTTGCCGCAACCGCAACTGCGCGTTGCGTTCGGGTTGTTGATCTTGAAACCTGCGTCCTGCAGGCCGTCCTGGTAATCCAGGCTTGCACCTGTCAACAGTTGCGATGATGCCTCGTCGACAACAACACGAACATCTCCAAAGGTGAGCGTCTGATCATCGGCTGCTACGTCGCCGTCAAAAAACATTTCGTATGAAAAGCCCGAGCAACCGCCGGGGCGAACTGCGACGCGAAGCGCAAGATCGGTTGCGCCTTCGGCCTCGAGCAGTTGCTTAACTTTTGATGCTGCAGAATCGGTGAGAGTGATCATGGAGCAAATACTACCTGCGCCATATGGCGTAGTGAAGAGCAGAGCCCAACAAAATTTGGCCCTTCACGGTAGGTTTTAGTCATGTCCAGCCCGCACGTGGCACCCCCCACCGTCGCAGAAGTTACCAACCGGCTGCGCGCAGTAATGGACCCAGAGCTGGGCGACAACATTGTCGATCTCGGCATGGCGGCGGTCGATTCCATCTCGGCGGATGGCGTCGTTGCCATCGGCATGAAACTAACGATCAAAGGCTGCCCGCTTCGAGTGCAGATTAAGCAAGACATCGAAGCCCGCGTGGGAACGCACCCAGGTGTCAGCAAGGTAACCATCGACTGGGGCGAGATGACTGCCGAGGAACGCACCGCGGTGATGACACGAGCGCGATGGAACGCCAAGGAACAGGCGCCTGACACCAAGATTCCACTCAACGCACGCGTGTTGGCAATTGCCAGCGGTAAGGGTGGCGTTGGTAAAAGTTCTGTCACTGTCAACTTGGCGGCGGCTATCGCGCAATCGGGTTACGTGGTTGGTGTTTTGGATGCCGACATTTGGGGTTTTTCAATTCCTCGCATGCTTGGCCTTTCCGATCGTCTTGAAGCGAAGCGCATCGATAGCGTCGAGAAGCCACAGATCATCCCAAACGAGCGTCGCATCGGAAACGGATTATTGAAAGTTGTTTCCACGGGAATGCTTGTTGACGACGAGGGAACTGCACTCATGTGGCGCGGCTTGATGTTGACGAAGGCCGTCGAACAGTTTTTGAATGACGTGCATTGGGGAGAACTTGATTACCTGCTCATCGACATGCCGCCAGGAACTGGCGACGTTCAAATGGGCCTCGCACGCATGTTGCCACGAACCGACTTGGTCATTGTTACGACACCCGCTGTGTCGGCGCAAAAGGTTGCCATCCGCGCCGCCGACATGGCTCGACGAAGCTTCTTACGCGTTGCGGGTGTTATCGAAAACATGAGTGCGTTCACTTGCGAGCACGGCACGTCATACGCACTGTTTGGCACCGGCGGCGGCAAAGCACTTGCCGATGAGATTGGCGCAGAGCTACTTGGTCAGGTGCCAATCGAAAGCGCGGTTGCCCATGCTGGCGACACCGGCGAACCAATCGTGATCAACGGCAGCGGCGCAGCGGCGGATGCGTTTAACGCAATTGCCCAAAAAATTATTGCCAACACTATTTCGCTTTCAGAAATGGCTGGTTGTTCCGCGCGCAATGAAGATGTGGTTGCCGTAAGCGTTTCGCGTCGCGACAACAACGCTTAATTAACGACTAGTTGTAGTCGGCGTCTCCGGGCATCGCGATTCCGATTACTTTGCCATCTGCGTCAGTTTTCAGTTTTGGCAATATCGCAGTTGGAGTG
>CAINLH010000056.1 GCA_903850275.1 uncultured Acidimicrobium sp. | reverse complement strand
GTCTTTGAGCGCAACAATATTGGAAACCTCATTGGCCAATTTGAGAATAAGCGACGTGGCAATCTTGCGGCCCGTGCGCACCGGGATGTCGTACACAACAACTGGCAAGTTGGTTGCTGCCGCCATTGCGCGCATGTGGGCTTCGATGCCGGATTGTGGCGGGCGGTTGTAATAAGGAGTGACTGCCAAAATCCCTGCAACGCCAAGCTTGGTTGCTTCTTTGGTCATGTGTACCGAGTGCGCGGTGTCGTTGGTGCCCGTGCCAGCAATGACTGGGATGGTGACTGCCTCTGTGACGGCTGCGAACAAACTGAGGCGTTCGTCGTCGGTAAGTACGGGAGACTCGCCCGTGGTGCCGGCAACAACAAGGCCATCGTTGCCGTTGTCTTGCAGCCATTTCGCTAAGCGCCGCGCGCCATCCAGATTGAGCGAGCCGTCGTTATTGAACGGCGTGACCATTGCAGTGACGACTCGACCGAACCTTGCCATGCGCAAGAGACTACCTAATGCTGGACGATTACTGAAATGTAATTAGTGAGCAGGGGCAAGTTCGGTGCCAAGCTCGAACTTGGTGAACTCTTCGCCAGTGTCTTCATGGTTCTCGAACTGGATGACGTCCATTTCTTCGAACCGACGACGCAACCACTGATCATTGCGATCAAGCAGACCAAGCTTCTTGCAGTTTGGAACAATCTTTGCGAACAGCAACTGCTGGAAGAACTTGCGGGTTGGGTCATTGATGGTGATTGGAACAACATCGGCTGGCTTAACACCCATGCGCTCCCACACTTCCTGTTGCAAGAAGCGGTCGCGCATACGGATACTGGCCTCGAATGCGAACTCTTGGCGATCGCGAATCTCGGCATCGGTCATGTCGTCGTACACCTCTTTAAGGCTGAGTACGCCGAATGCAACGTGACGGGCTTCGTCGCTCATCACGTAGCGCAGCAACTTCTTCAACAACGGCTCGCCAGTGAGTTCATGGAGATAACCGAACGCCGCAAGCGCCAAGCCTTCAATCATGATTTGCATACCGAGGTATGTCATGTCCCAACGCGAATCCTTGATGATGTCGTCGAGCAACATGCGCAAGTGAGCATTGACCGGATACATGCCGCCCATTTTTTCGTCGAGGTAACGAGCGAACACTTCTACGTGTCGAGCCTCGTCAACAACTTGCGTGCTGGCGTACAACTTTGCGTCGTACCAGGGCACAGTTTCAACAATCTTCGCTGTGCAAATAAGTGCACCTTGTTCGCCGTGCAAAAACTGCGAAAGTGTCCAACGACGACTTTCGATACCAAACTCGAGCCACTCTTTTTCGTTCCACTTCGCCAATGGCGTGTTCGCGTACAACGATTCGTCGATTCCTCTGCCAATCAATGCCTGGTCGGCTGTGATGGTTTTTTCAATGTCGACTTCTGTCTTCCAGTCGAGGTCGGTGGTGCCGTTCCACTGGCCGGTCTTGGCCTTTTCGTAGAGCCGCCGCAGCGCCGGGCGCTTCAACGAATAGTCCCACGTGAAGATCGCGTCGGAGTTGTCCTTGACGATGTGCTCGACCTCATCCACGTCGGTGTTGGAGACAGCGAGGATTGCCTCGATGTCGTTGAGGTCCGAGC
>CAINLH010000055.1 GCA_903850275.1 uncultured Acidimicrobium sp. | reverse complement strand
CGCACCAACACATTGACTGAATCGATTTGGATAACGCCAAGCCGTGAGATCAGAGCATCAACGTGTCGTTGTGTTGCTTTCGTTTTCGGGCGTGCGGTATCAAAACCTTGTGCCGCAAGTGCAAGTGCTCGGGCATCTGCGATCGACAGAGAGTCGAGTCGCTGAGTCATAACTTGCTAGTCGGCGACAGTAATTGCGACTGACTTAATGACCACGTCGGTCTTTGGTCGGTCGCCGGGGCCTGTTGGCACGTTTTGCATCATCTCCACAATGTCGAGGCCTTTAACAACCTGACCGAACAACGAATACAACGGTGGCAAACCACAACCACTTGGGCCGCTGACGATGAAGAACTGTGAGCCGTTGGTGTTTGGCCCTGCGTTTGCCATGGCAAGTGAACCAATTTGGTATTTGCCTGGCTTTGGAAGCTCGTCGCCGAACTTGTAACCAGGGCCGCCGCGGCCGCTGCCGTCCGGGTCGCCGCCTTGGCACATGAAGCCGCTGATGATGCGGTGAAAAATTACGCCGTCGTAATAATGCTGGGCGGCGAGGTAAACAAAGTTGTTGACAGTGCGTGGTGCAGCAATTGGGTCGAGCGCAATAACCAAAGTGCCCATCGAAGTTTCCATGGTGGCGGTGTAACGCTTGGCTGGATCGATGCCCATCTCTGGAGCTTCGGCAAATTTTTGTTGTTTTGGAGCAGAGCCATCAAGTGGCGGAAATGGTGTTGACATAGCGAGAAACCCTAGCGTTCACGCGGCCCCAATCGCATATGCTCATGGCATGAGTAACGCCACGCCAAACACGCCTGCACTTGATTTAGACGCGATCGAACAAGAGATCATCAATGTAGAAACTGCGCTCGAGCGACTAGCGGCCGGCACATATTTTGTGGATGAAATTACGGGTTCAGCGCTGGCCGACGACGTACTTGCCGCCGACCCAACCGCCCGACACGCTTAGCGGTCGCGCAATTTGGAGAGCAGTCGCAAGATCTCCATATAGAGCCACACAAGTGTGACCATGATGCCGAATGCGGCGAACCACTCCATGTGTTTCGGTGCGCCTGCTGCTTCTGCCTTATCAATGAAGTCGAAGTCGAGCGCCAAGTTCATTGCGGCAAGGCCGGCAACCAACACGCTGAAACCAATGCTCATTGCACTCGAGCCAGATGGAATCAAGTTTGCGCCGAAGAAACCAGCGACAAACGAAAATAGGTAGAACACCATGAGGCCGAGCGTTGCGCCAATGATGATGCGACGGAACTTGTCGGTTACGCGTAACACGCCGGTGCGATACAGCACGAGCATGACCACGAATACTCCGATGGTTGCGCCAACGGCTTGCAACACGATGCCTGGGTACTGCAGGTTGAACACTTTGGAAATTGCGCCAACAACCGCGCCTTGTGCGAGGGCATACACCGGGGCAAGAAAACGGGCAAGGGTTGGTTTAAACATGACGCCAAACGCACAGCCGAGGCCCACGAGCATTGCTGCCATGGCCCAGCTTGGGAAGGCAACTGCGCCGCCTACTTCCAATGGCTGCACCGTTGTCCAGCCGTATGTGGCCGAGGCAATGAGGAGCGCCATCAACAACATGGTTGCGCTCATAGCGCCGTTGGCGGTCATGGTTGCGCCGCTCGTCATTGGTGTTGAAGGACCGTCGGTAATTGGCGGATTCCATGTGCCGGGGGCGGCTGCGGTGCGTCCAGATGGGGCGCCCCAGCCGGCCTGATCAGGCGACTTTTCGACGGCTTTGGAGAATGCTTTTTCGTTTAACAGAGGGTTTGCCATACCGCGATAATAAGGCATTTCCCACCGCTATGGGCATCGCCCTTGGTCACATAAAGAGACCCGAGATTTTGCCCTTTTCTGGTGGTGGGGCTTGACCCTGTCGGTATCGTTACCCCGTTCCCGCCGACAAGGAGTGATTGTGGCCAAAGACCGTATCGATCGTGACGAAGAAGACCTTGTCCGTCTCTACCTCACCGACATCGGCCAGTACGCCCTCCTCACCAAAGACGACGAAGTTCGCTTGGCAAAGGCAATTGAAACCGGCAAAGAAGCAACTGCCGAATTAGAGGCAAACGACAAAGCGCTGACACCAAATCGTCGTCGCGAGTTGCGCAAAGATCAACGTGACGGCACAAAGGCCGAGCGCCAGTTCGTGCAATCCAACTTGCGTCTCGTCGTTTCTATTGCCAAGAAATACCAAGCCTCGGGTTTGCCACTGCTCGACTTGATTCAAGAAGGCAACTTGGGTTTGATGCATGCCGTCGAAAAGTTTGACTGGCGCAAAGGTTTCAAGTTTTCAACATATGCAACTTGGTGGATTCGACAGGCCATCACGCGCGGCATTGCAAACACTGGTCGCACCATTCGTCTCCCGGTTCATGCTGGCGACACACTTGCGCGTTTACAAAAAGCACGCTCGCGCCTGGAGTTGAAGTTTGGCCGCCCAGCAACACTTGCCGAGTTGTCAAAAGAAGTTGAGATGCCAGAAGACAAAGTGACCGAGGCATTGCGTTTCGCTGCCGAGCCACTTTCGTTGTCCGAGCCATTGCGTGAAGACGGCGATGCCGAACTTGGCGACGTTGTCGAAGACCGCGCCGCCGAATCACCATTCGAAGTCGCTGCAACCGCGCTGCTGCCAGAGGAAATCTCTCGTCTGCTTGCACCGCTCGACCAACGCGAACGCGAAATTCTTGCATTGCGTTTCGGTCTCGATCGCGGCGAGCCACGCACGCTTGAAGAAGTCGGCGAGGCATTCAACCTCACGCGCGAGCGAATTCGCCAGATCGAGGCGCGCGCAATGAGCAAGTTGCGCCACCCATCCAGCGACACCGGCGCTCGCGACCTCCTCTCGGTCTAAAGCAATCGTTGGTTCGCCCGTGCTGTGCACGATTGGTGACCTCATTGAAGATGTAGTGGTGTGGCTGAGTGCCGAGCCAAACCTGGGTACCGACACCGACTCGATCATTCAGCGAACTCGTGGTGGAAGCGCCGCAAACGTTGCAATGTTTGCTGCCCTCACCGGCACCGAATCGCGTTTCATTGGGCAGGTGGGCAACGACGCACTTGGCCAACAACTGTGTTCGTCGTTGCAACAAGCAGGCGTGGACGTGTGTGTTGTTAGCGAAGGCCGAACGGGCAGCATCGTTGTGTTGGTGCAACCAAACGGCGAACGAACGTTTCTTACCGACCGCGGTGTTGCATCACATCTTTCGCTTTTCGATGTCAGCCTCTTGGCCAACGTGGGCATCTTGCATGTGCCCTCGTATTCGCTCGTTACCGAACCGCTTGCATCAACCAGCCTCCTCTACATCAAGGCCGCACAGTCGCTTGGGGCAGTCATTTCTATTGACGCATCGTCCACCTCGGTACTCGAACACTTTGGCGTTGCTCGATACAAGTCGTTGATCCAGTCGATACAGCCGCAGGTTTTTCTGTGCAACGAAGACGAAGCCAGCCTGCTGGGCGTTGGGGCAGCAGAAGGCATGCCTGGCGCTGCGCTCACGGTTATCAAACGTGGCGCACACAGCACGCTCGCCATTTCGCAAAACAACGAACACTGTGAAGTTGCGGTTGCCCCAGTTGCCAACATTGTCGACACCACGGGCGCAGGCGACGCATTTGCCGCAGGTTTCCTGCCAGCATTTGTTGCCACAAACGATGTCGAATCGGCCATTACCCGCGGCCATGCAGTTGCCGCGCGCGTATTGCGCTCGCCCGGTGCCACACTGGATGTTGCATGAGCAAGCAATCGCCTTCAATCATTCGCGTCAGCGAAGAAGTGCGCGACACGCTCGCATCAGGTGGCGCAGTGGTGGCGCTCGAGTCCACTATTTTTTCAAATCTCGGTTTGCCCACACCGGCAAACGCGCAGGCACTCGATCGTTGCATCGCAGCTATTCGTAACGCTGGCGCAGTTCCAGCAATCACCGCGGTTATTGATGGCGTTCCGCGCGTTGGCCTGCAGGTGCACGAGCACGAACGTATTTTGGGCAAAGCCCAGAAGGCCGGCGAACGCGAAATCGCACTCGCTGTGGCACAGGGTTGGGCCGTTGGTGCCACAACGGTG
>CAINLH010000054.1 GCA_903850275.1 uncultured Acidimicrobium sp. | reverse complement strand
CCGAAGGTGCTGCCACCAGCACACCATGATTGCCCAAAAACAGCACATCTTTGCCTTCGGTCATTAGGGAAGCAAGGCGCTCCCCTTCGCTGGCCTCTAGCAACATGCCGGAGTAGTTGCGGTCGTACGCGATCCTTTGGAAAAACCGACACGCGTTTTGGTCCAGCATCAAAAACTCGAACCCTTCAAGACATGCAAGCGTCGTTGCGTACGGCATATGGGAATGCATAAGCACGCGGGCATTAGGTATTTTCTGATGCAGGTGCGAATGCAGAATCCATGCCGTCGGATCGACCCCGTAGTCGATGCCATCATCGTCGATTTCTGCTGTATCAATCAGCACCAATTCGCTTGCGCGCATTCTTGAGAAGTGCCTACCGCGCGGATTGATCAAGAACTTCTGACCGTCGTCGCTCACCGCAGCGCTGAAGTGATTGGCAACAGCTTCGTGATAGTTCAGCCTTGCCGCCCAACGAAATGCGGCTGCCAGTTCTCGACGAGTTTGTTTCATCTCACCCATGACCCCCCCGATCACTGCAACCCCTAAGGCAGAAACTACTCCAGTTCGGCTGGGAAACCTGGAGCACGCAAGTCGGTACTTGTTGCGTCTTCGAGCAGCTTCACAACCTGCGACGACCATGCGTCGCCACCGTAAGCAGCTTTCGCGCGGATGAAGGTTTGGTAGGTGTGGCCAGCTAAATCAAGTGGAACACCGAACTCGTTGCCGTACTCCATTGCGAAGCCCAAGTCCTTTAACGCCAAGTCCATCGTGAAATTGATGTTGTAACTGCCGTTCAAAATCACTTGGCTTTCGGTTTCGTGAACAAAACTGTTTCCAGATGATTCCTTGATTGCTTCAAACGCAACACCCAAGTCGAGCCCACCGCGTTTCGCGAGCATCAATGCTTCGCCTGCCGCAACAAGGTGGATGAACGCAAGCATGTTGGTGATTACTTTGATGACAGCAGCGCTGCCCAACTTGCCGATGTACAAAACCGGCTTGCCCATCGCGTTCAAAGCCTTTTCATGGGCCTGGAACACACTTTGCTCTCCGCCAACCAGCACGGTGATGTCGCCATGTGCAGCCTTGTGAACGCCGCCGGTTACCGGTGCTTCCAGCACGTTGATGCCTTTTGCTTGACACAATGCGCCGAGACGAAGCGTTTCGCTCTGATCATTGGTGCTCATATCTACCCAAGTTGCTGCGACAGCGCGTGATGCGAGCGAATCGATCACGCCGTCCTTACCCGTCAGCACAATGTCAATCGCGCGCGGAGAAGGCAAGCAAGTGAACACCGTGTCGGATGCGTCGCAGAGTTCCTTAATTGAACTCGCCAATTTTGCACCCTTTGCAACAAGAGGAGCAGCTGCTTCCTTGTTCAGGTCGTAGACGGTCACTTCAAAACCGTTTCGAACAAGGCTTCCGGCTAAAAACTTGCCGATATGACCCAAACCGATAAATCCGCAACGCATATGTTCCCCTTTAAGGCTTTGTGAAATGAATAATTACAGCTGAATCCAAGTGGTCTTCAAGTTGGTGTAGCCCTCGATCGAGTGCAGCGAGCGATCGCGCCCAGTACCCGATTGCTTGAACCCACCAAACGGCGTGGTGATCGAACTGCGATCGAACGTGTTTACCCAAACCGTTCCGGCGCGCAACTGGCGGGCGATCTTGTGTGCCTTGCTGACATCGCGTGTCCACAACGCCGCACCAAGGCCGTACTGCGAATCGTTGGCAATGCGCACTGCATCTTCATCGTTCGTAACACGAACCGAACCCAAGACTGGGCCAAAGATTTCTTCTTTCTCGATTCGCATGCCGGGCTTCACGTTTTGGAAGATCGTTGGCGGAATAAAGATGCCACCCTTTACCGGCTCTACGGGTTTGCCACCGGTGTGAATAGTCGCGCCCTCTTGCAAACCAATGTTGATGTACTCATTGACTCGGTCGAACTGCGCACGGTCGACAATGGTTCCCATTGCCGTCGTCGGGTCGTAAGTGTCGCCAGGCATAATCGTTTCGGAAACCTTGCGCACCTTTTCCAGCAACTCATCTTCGATCTTTTGATCGACAATCATGCGTGTACCTGCATGGCAGGTTTGGCCGGCGTTGTAGAACACTCCCCACGCAATTGCAGATGCCGCGGCATCAACGTCTGGGCAGTCGGAAAGAACGACGTGCGGTGTCTTGCCGCCAAGCTCGAGCGAAACTGCCGTCGCGTTGCTTTCTGCCGAATACTTCAAGACGTACTTGCCCACTTCTGTGGAGCCGGTGAACGCCAGCTTGTTGACGTCCATGTGTTTGCCAAGGGTGCCGCCGCAGCTTGGGCCGAAGCCGTTAACCACGTTGAACACACCAGCAGGCACTCCTGCCTGCACAGCAAGCTCGGCAAACAGGAGCGCCGAAAGTGGCGAGTGTACTGCGGGCTTCAAGATGACGGAGTTGCCGCCGGCGAGCGCCGCGCCAACCTTCCAGGAAGAAATGATGAGCGGGT
>CAINLH010000053.1 GCA_903850275.1 uncultured Acidimicrobium sp. | reverse complement strand
TCGTCGTTGGTGGAATGTTCGAACCCCAGATCGATACATCGAGATGGTCGACGCCGGCCAAACACCAGAGTCATCTAGTGAGACGTTGGACGATTCCACGCGAAGGCTCGAAGCTCTTCAACTTCTCATTCGAGTTCGCGATGGCGTGCCGTCAAACTCTTTTTCTGTAGAAGATCAAGAGTTGCTAGGAGACCTCATTGTTTCTCGCGGAGATCGGTGGGTGCTCACGAGGGCTGGTCGATTAATGGCCAATGAAGTGAGCCTGCGGCTTCGCATTTCCTAAAACTGGGGGTAGGCTAAAACCGCTTTAGGGCGTGTAGCTCAGTTGGTAGAGCGCCACCTCGACATGGTGGAGGTCCCGGGTTCGAGCCCCGTCGCGCCCACTATTTGATTTCGGCTGCTTTAACTACTGCTTCCGACTCGCGTGACGCCGCCTTGAAAATGCCTTTGCTCATCAGTGAGAGTTCGCCTTTGCGCCGCTGGTCGTAGACGGCGGCCCTGCTCGCGTGAACGCTTGGGTCTTCTGGGGCAGCCCAACCTGCGAGGTCGGCTAAGTGGCAAGCAAGACGGATGTTCGTCTCCACAAGTTCGAGCGCGCGTTCGATAAGCACCTGAGGGCCGCCTGCCAATTGTGAGAGTTCGGTTGCCAACACAGCATCCGGCGAAGGCTTTAGGCGTGAAGCCGCGCCGTCCCACCAACCTCCGTACAGGCGCCAGATATTTCGTACGACAAATTCGGGTTCGTCGTAGAACGGACGCATGTATGGCTTGTCGAGAATGTGCTGCGGAACTTTTACCGAGTGAATGATGCTGTCGAGTGTCTCGCCGTTGTTCATCATTTGAATAACTTGCGAAACCAATGTCTCAAGCGAGGTTGCAATGTCATCAAGAACTGTTGCAATCCGCTTCTTGCCCTCAATCGGCAAGCCGTGTGCAGGAAGAAGCAGCTCTGGCCCCTGGTCGATCATGCGCCGAAGTGCCTGCGCCCATTCGAGTGCGTAGCGCTGAACCTTTTGCGGGTTGCCCGCGTTGGGGTAGTTCCAAATCACGAAGTCTCCGGTGAAGATCCATTTCTTTTCCGGTATCCATCCCCAAAGATGATCGTCGGTTTCACCGCGGGCATGGTGGAACTCAACGGTGGTGTCACCGGCCTTGATTGTCAGTTGATCAACGAACGATTGGTCGGGGCGAAGGGTTGCGGGCGGAATGAAGTATTGAGCGCCTTCGTCCAGTGCAAGCGCCTCGCGCATGTTTCCCGAGTTTGGCTTCATGTCGGATTTGATTCCGCCAAACTGTCGGCGATTAATGCGAACGTTCAAATCATTGGTGGCGCTGTAGCGGTCCATGCGCTTTGTCACGTTTTCGTGCCCAATCACATGCGGGTTTGGCGCGCCGCGCAACTTCGCGTCATTCGCGAACGCGATACTGCCACCAACGTGGTCCGCATGACCGTGGGTGTAAACCAGGCTTGAAATTGGATCATTTCGCCACGACCGAATGGATTTCACTACAGCTTCGCCGCTGCCAGCGCCAGAGGCATCAAAACACATCAGACCATCGCCCGTGTCCCACACCACGCTGTGGCTAAAACTTTCAACGATCGCCAGGTTGTCGGCAAGTTCTGTTATTTCGTTGTTCACGCGATTGAGTGGCTGATCAACGATGCCGCTGTCAATCACCTTGGTGGAAAGTTCGATTGGGTGCATGCAGCAACCTTAGTTTCTTGGTTGGGGCTCCTTGGGAAGTCCAAGCACTCGTTCGCCAATGATGTTGCGCATCACGTTTGAGGTTCCGCCCATGATGGTGTAACCGGGCGCATACGCGAGGCCCTGGGTCACGTCGTCCCACAGCGTTGCCTGCATACCAAGAGTGGTAAAGACAAAGTCAGAAATTCTGGCCTCTAACTCTGTGCAGAAGCACTTGGTTGCGGCAGAGAAACCGGCCGGGGCCTGCTTCAGCACTTCACGAATAACCAGAATTCTTCCCACTCGGTAACCAATTTCGATGCGGGCAATTTCTTGTCGTACCAATGGGTTGGACGTATCGGCTTGCAGCACCGCCATGTCGTACAACGCCTTGTTCGACACCAGGCGATCGATGCCACCACGTTCATGTTCAAGTTGGCGCATGGTCTGCGCAAACGCGCCACCTTGCTTGCCTACAAGATTGGCCTTCGGTACACGCACGTCGGTGTAGAAAACTTCGCAGAAGTGGCGATTAGTAGTCATGTCTTGAATAGGGCGAACATCAATGCCAGGTGTATTCATGGGAACAATGATTTCGCTAATGCCCGCGTGTGGAGGGCCATCGTTGCTGGTTCGACAGATGAGATAGCAATAGTCAGCAACCTCACCGAAACTCGTCCAGATTTTTTGTCCGTTAATGACCCATTCGTCACCATCATCGGCGGCAAATGTTTTGAGTGAGGCCAAGTCGCTGCCAGCATTTGGCTCGCTCATACCAATGCACCACGTGGTCTTTCCGGCCAGCATGTTTGGCAAAAACTCATCTTGCTGTTGCTTGGTGCCGTAAGCAATAAGTGCGGGGCCCATCTGTCGGTCGGCAAACCATGATGCAGCGATTGGTGCACCAGCAGCGATCATTTCTTCGGCAACAATGAGTCGCTCAATCGGTGGGCGGCCACCGCCACCGAATTCGGTTGGCCACGTCATTCCAATCCAGCCGTGAGTTGCAAGTTCCTCCGAAAACTCCTTGCTGTAACCGTTCATCCACGTGTCGTTAAAGCGTCCATACTTTTTGACCGCAGCATTGGCAACATTCCTCGCGCGCGC
>CAINLH010000052.1 GCA_903850275.1 uncultured Acidimicrobium sp. | reverse complement strand
GCCGCAAGCAACACCCCGCTCAGTGCCGCCATACCAATAGCCACCCTGGTGCGGATTTTTCTAGCAACTACCGCATCAGCCGTCATTCCCCCATCATAAATGCTTTCCATTCATCGCCTAGCGTCTACAGATATGAGCGATATCGACCCAGACAAACTGAAGATGTTCTCGTTCATGCTCTTCAGCAAACTTGAAGGTGCCGTCACTTCGGGAATGATCCACCTGGGCGATCAACTTGGTCTCTACAAGGCCCTCGCTGCAGCCAAGCAACCGCTCACCACCGCGCAGCTTGCCCACACCACCCAACTGAACGAACGCTGGGTTCGCGAATGGGCCTACAACCAGGCCTCCGCGAAAATGATCTCTACCCAAAACGCACCATCACCCATACCCAACATCACCGACGACACCTTCTTTCTTTCACCCGAGCAAACAGTGGTACTCGCCACCGACGATCACCCCGCTTTCGGCATGGGCATGTTTCACCGACTGCCACAAACAATGGAGTCGCTCAAGCGCATGCCCGAGAGTTTCCGCACCGGCATCGGCCACAACTACGACAGCCACGGCCCCGAAGGCGCAGTGGGCATCGAACGCAGTTTCGAACCATGGACAAACGCCAACCTCATCTCGGCCGTTCTCCCCGCCCTCAACAACATCACCAACTTGCTCCAACAAGGCGCACAAGTTGCCGACGTGGGCTGCGGCGCTGGCGGCGCAGTACTACTCATGGCCAAGGCATTCCCAACAAGCACATTCACTGGCTACGAGATAAGCCAATACGCACTAGACCGCGCAGCACAAAAACTGAGCGACGCAAAACTTACGAACGTATTCTTCAACGACGCCCGTACCAACCCACTCCCCACCAACCACTCCCTCGACTTCGTCACCACGTTCGACTGCATTCATGACATGACCCACCCAGCCGAAATGATGCAAGCCATTCATGCCAGCCTCAAACCAACCGGCACATGGCTACTCGTCGACATCAAAGCCCACGACACCTTCGCGCTCAATGCACAAAAGAACCCAATGGCTCCACTCATGTACGGCATCAGCGTGCTCTCATGCATGTCATCTGCCATGTCTGCACCCGGAGGTGCTGGCCTTGGCACACTCGGCCTCTCGGCAACCACCGCGCAAGCAATGGCCACGGCTGCGGGCTTTTCTCAATTCAACAAACTAGATATCGACCATTCGGTCAACGCCTTCTACGAAATCCGGCCGTAGCCACACCCTCAACCTGGCACTAATATGTAGTGCACAAGCGTTCGTAGCTCAATGGATAGAGCATCTGACTTCGGATCAGAGGGTTGGCGGTTCGAGTCCGTCCGAGCGCACCAAGAGATTCGGTTCTCGCCTATCGAGCTCATCGTGCATCATCTGCAATCAAAAGTACAAACTAAACAAGAGTTTTACTTCTTGATCTTTACAGTTACGTACTTGCTTCCACCCGACTCGAGAGTGAGTTTTACGCTGTAGGTTCCGGCCTTGCTGAAGGTGAGAGCAGGCAAAGTTAATACACCGTCATCGCCCACTTCGGATGTTGGCAAGGTCTTCCACGAATTACCGATCTTTACGCGGCCAACAACGTCTGTTCCATCTTGCAACGATGGCACCGAAACGATGACCACTTGATTGGCGCGTGCGTTAACCACAGGAGCTTTCGCCGCAGAAGCTGCTGGCGCTTGGGAAACTGCTTCTGCGATAACCGAGCCACCGGTTCCGATGCTGAGGCCACCAGCCGAAGAAGTTGAGGCAACTGGAATCAATGCGTTTGCCTTGGGTGTAGCGGCTGGATCCCAGTCGCCACTGTTGACTTTGTCTGGGGTTGGGTCTGGTTGGTTTGACGGTTCGATCACCACGGTCATCGTGGTGCTTTCAGTTCTTCCATCGACTGTGGCATACCCAGTGATGGTGTAGGTGCCAGCTTGCACGTAAATGTGGGAAGAAGGGAAGGAGTTAA
Source organism: uncultured Acidimicrobium sp. (assembly GCA_903850275.1). Taxonomy (GTDB): domain Bacteria; phylum Actinomycetota; class Acidimicrobiia; order Acidimicrobiales; family Ilumatobacteraceae; genus UBA3006. The sequence goes on along the minus strand of CAINLH010000052.1, from coordinate 1,083 downwards.
GCGAACGCAGGTCGCTCGAGCTGCCGTAGCCAGTGCCATCGCCGTAGTTAACAAAGAAGACCGGCATTGCTGCATACTTGCCTAGCGCTGCCTTCAATGGCCCGAGTTCGAATTTCGTTGCGCTTTTTGCAGCACCTGGAGTGACACTTATTCCTGGAAGTGAAGAAACGTCGAAACCTTCTGGCTCATTCACGCCCTTGCCAGGAGCCAAGCTGCATTCCACTGGCAGAGCCTTGCCAGCTTTTGGCGTGCAGTCGATGCTGCCCTCAGGCACTGGAGGGCAAGGATTGCCGTCGGGGCAGATTTGGGCGCTGAGCTTTGATCCGCTCTGAGTAGCACTAGCTGCAAGCGAAACATTTGTTGTTGCTCCCAAAAACGCAATTGAAACCGCGCTCAAAACCAACGATCGTGATGTGCTTTTTCGCATACTCAACATAAATGCTCCCCAATTTTTGACAACCATTTTCCTTCAGGCAGTCTAACTCAATGCATTTCGCCGCTTTACGTCGCTACTGGTTATCTGGCGCCTCAAGATCGAGCAGTGTTTTGAGCGTCCGACCCGAGGGAGTGTTGTGGTTCACCACCCCGCCCGGGAAAAAGGCCCGAGTACTACTTCGTTCATTGAGTTGCGAAAATGTCTGCGCAAGCGCATCTACTGTCCATGCATCGTGTGTAGTCCAATGCTGCTCAACACCAAATGGTTGATAGATCGCTACATCTGGGCCTTCGATTGCAAATATGCGAGCGGTGAAGCGACAGATATCGCTGGAGAGATATACGACAAGTGGTGCTACATGCTCTGGGGAATGGCGATCGAACCCCTGCGCTTCGGGCATGAGCGCCAATACGTCGGGCGAATCTGCAACCATGCGCGTTCTGGCGCACGGCGCGACCGCATTGACACGCACACCAAGCCGGGCTAGTTCTTGTGCATGACTTACCGTGAGTGCAGCAATCGCCGACTTCGCTGCACCATATACGCCGCCACCTGAAGTTGGATGCAAACCAACAGCTGAAGTGGTGTTGACTATTGCTCGCCCATGTTGTGGGCCAACCTTGCTCCAATGAACAGCCGCAAAGTGG
>CAINLH010000051.1 GCA_903850275.1 uncultured Acidimicrobium sp. | reverse complement strand
CATGGGCAACCCCGTAACGTGCACCACTCAGTTTCCGCTTGATGCCAAGTCGCCACTTACCGACAAAGACGGTAAATCAATCGTTCAAAGCATGCGAACAGGTGGCTTTGCCGAAAAAGTGCTCGTGCACGAATCGCAATGCGTAGCAGTTCCTACAAACATTCCGTTCTCGTCGGCTTCTCTGCTTGCGTGCGGTGTCATCACGGGCTTTGGTGCAGTAACTAACACAGCAAAAGTTCCTGCTGGCAGCCATGTTGCAGTTATCGGAACTGGCGGCGTTGGGCTCAATGCAATTCAGGGCGCCCACGTCAGCGGCGCGCGCTCGGTTATTGCAATTGATATTGCCGACAACAAGATTGAGGCGGCAAAGAGCTTTGGTGCAACACACGGAATCAACTCCAAGACGGAGAATGTGGCCGAGCGTGTACTCGAGATCACTGATGGCCGCGGCGCCGACTACGTATTCGTCACCGTCGGTGTGAAATCGGCATTCGACTCGTCGTACGGCATGCTCGGAAAGGGCGGTTCGGTTGTCTTGGTAGGTATGCCAGCAAGCGGAGTGATGTCCGAGATCGACCCAGGCACGATGGCGGCATACAGCCAAAACATTCTTGGATCAAAGATGGGTTCAGCCCGTATTCAAGTTGATATTCCAAATCTTGTAGATCTGTACGGCCAGGGCCGTGTCAAGTTGGATGAGCTGGTCACCAAGACATATCCAATCGAGCAAATCAACGAAGCAATCGACGCAGTCAAGCGCGGCGAAGCTCTTCGTAACGTGATCGTTTTCTAACATGCTTGTCACCGACGTCAAAACCTTTGTGGTGGGTAACCCACCTCCGCGATTTGGTGGTCGGTACTTTATTTTCGTCAAGCTGACAACCGATTCGGGTGTCACCGGCATCGGTGAGGTGTATACGGCGACGTACTCACCGCATCTTGTTGCCAAAATGGTCGAAGAAGTCGCACAACGTCACGTCATTGGGCACGATCCTTTTCACATCGAAATGATGTGGAGGAATGTGTACGGGCGGGGCTATTCGCTTCGTCCAGATCTCACCACTGGCGGAATCGTCAGCGGTTTAGAGATGGCCATGTGGGACATTTGCGGCAAAGAAACCGGCAAGCCCGTTTACGAGTTGTTGGGCGGGCGAGTGCACGACAAATTGCGCGCTTACACCTACCTCTTTGCACCCGTTGGCGTAGACGTGTATTCCGACGATCCCGTCTATAACGATCCAGCAGCTGCTGCCGAAGCCGCAGTGCGCGAAGTTGAACGTGGTTTCACCGGAGTGAAGTTCGACCCAGCAGGCCGGTATTCGGTATTTGACGGGCGCCAGCCTGCTCTGCACGCAATGGATCTTTCCGTGAAAATGGTGCGCGCAGTTCGCGAAGCTGTTGGCACCCGGGCCGACATTTTGTTTGGTACACACGGCCAGTTCAGTGCGTCCGGTGCAATTCGTTTAGCGAAGCAACTTGAGAAATACGACCCACTGTGGTTTGAGGAGCCGGTTCCTCCGGATTCGCCAGAGGAAATTGCCAAAGTTGCGCGCGCCACCAGCATTCCCATCTCCGCGGGCGAACGGCTTACAACGAAATACGAATTTCATCAACTGCTCAAACATGGCGCCGCATCAATTTTGCAGCCAAACCTTGGTCGTTGCGGTGGGTTGCTCGAGGCCAAAAAAATTGCTTCGATGGCCGAGGTGTATCACGCGCAAATTGCACCGCACCTGTATTGCGGCCCAGTTGTTGCAGCGGCAAATATTCAGTTGGCTACATGCACGCCAAACTTTCTCATTCTTGAAACCATCCAGGGTTGGCAGGGTTTTCATTCTCAAGTCGTCAAGACATCCATTAAGTTTGAAAATGGCTTCATT
>CAINLH010000050.1 GCA_903850275.1 uncultured Acidimicrobium sp. | reverse complement strand
CTTGAGTGTGTTGAACACCAAAGAAGTGGCCAGCTGGGCCAACCTCACCAATTGCATCGTGTGCAAGCGTTGCCTCATCGACAACGATTGGTTCGAGATAGGTGGCAACCATTGCCAGCAAGTCGGCGTCAAGTACGAATTTTTCGAGCGATGCATGAAGCCCGCCCTCCATCCAGCCTGCGCCGTGCATCAGCACATTGACGCCACCCTGAATCGCGCCCCACAGCGAAAATACGCTTTCGTATGCGGCTTGCGCATCCAGTGCATTCGCTGCACACACGTTGCTCGAACGGTATGGAACGTTGTACCTGCGGGCTAGTTGACCGCCAGCCATGGCTGTGCGCATGTACTCGGGGGTGCCAAACGCGGGTGCGCCAGACTGCATGTCCACGTTGGAAGTGAAGCCACCGTAAGCAACAGGCGAACCCGGGCGAACAAGTTGTGTGAACACCATTCCGGCCAATGCTTCGGCATTTTGTTGCGAGAGCGCGCCAGCAAGTGTGATGGGCGCCATTGCACCAGCAAGTGTGAACGGCGTGAGGATGACAATTTGATTGCGGGCAGAAAACTCCATGATGCCTTGAAGCATCGGTGTGTCCAGTCGTAGCGGTGAAGACGAGTTGATAATGGTGAACACCGAAGGTTCTTTATCAAGTTGTTCCTGCGACACCTGGCGGGCAATGCGTGTCATCTCCAGTACGTCTTGGTTGCGTTGACGACCCAGGCTGTAACAGTGCAGTGCTTTGTCGGTCATGGTGAGCGTGTCGAAGGCACATTCAATATGTCGAATGGAAGCATGCAAGTCGACGGGCTCGACTGGGTAGCCAGCGACAAAGTGAATGATGTTAAAAATTTGCGACAGCTTCAGGAGATCCTGGAAGTTCTGGCGGTTGCCTGCGTGGCGAGTGCCATCAAGCTCCATGAAGTTTGGTGGGCTGGCTACCGAACCGAATGCCATCCAGTTGCCACCGATGTTCAGGGTGTGCGCAGGGTTTCGCGCATGCAACTTAAATTCCGAAGGGCAAGTCTTGATGGTTTCCATCACCATCTCGGGGTCGAATCGAACGCGGTTGTCGGTGACCTTCGCGCCATTCTTTGCCAACAGCTCGCGGGCTTCTGGCAGTAAGAAGTCGATTCCGTAATCGCTCAGAATGCGCAGCGAAGCAGTGTGGATGGCCTCTAATTGGTCGTCACTCACCACCTTGGTGGGGGCGTATTGCATTTGAGGCTGACGAAATGGTTTCTGCTCAGGCAACCGTGAGCGTGGGCCTGCGGCTTGGCGTTCACGACCGCGACGACGCGGACCGCCGGTTTCGATTTCGGTCACAATTACCCCTTGATGCTGCTGATGTCAACGCCCCGAAACTTCTGGGCACAAGGCAGAAATGCTACAGCGGCTATCGCCAGCGGGTCATATCGGCTTGGGCTAAACCCCTCGCCGGCGACGAATTTCTGCTGAGACAGCGGGCACTACTTTGTGCAGGTCGCCAATCACGGCATAACCAGACTTGGTCACAATGTTGGCTTCTTGGTCGAGATTGATCGCCAAAATATTTTTTGAGGCCATTGCCCCTACCCAGTGCTGAATGGCTCCCGATATGCCACAGGCGATATAGATGTCGGGCGCAATGCGCGTGCCAGTTTGCCCAACCTGGTCCGTGTGATTGCGCCAACCATTATTCGTCACTGCGCGCGAGCAGCCGACAACACCACCGAGCAATGCGGCCAGCTCTTCGAGCGGTGCAAATGCTTCGGCCGATCCAACACCTCGACCACCGCTCACGACGACAGAAGCGGTTGCAAGCGTCACGCCAGCAACACGCTCGACGCGGTCACGGACGATGGAATGCAGTACGGATGCGTCAAGTTGCACATCAATCACATTTGTTGTTGACGTTGTTGGCGCCTCTGTCGGTTCAACAGTGTGGTTTGCCAGTGTCACTAATTTGATCGGTGCATCAACTTCGGCCTGTTCGAGCAAAGAACCGCCCCAGCGGGCACGCACAACTTTCAGTGGTTGAGTTCCGTTGAACGATGAATCAAATTCGGTGCAGTTCATGGAAGCCGGCAGGTCGAGTCGGGCTGCGATCTGCGCGACTATTTCGTGACCGCGCTCGGTTCCGCTTCCCATGACCACTTGCGGCGAGAGGGAAGTGATGACTTGTGCCGCTGCCTCACCCCATGCTTCTGGGCCAAAGTCTGTCAACGCATCGTGATGCGCTTGGTGAACAACTGTTGCACCGTATAGGGCAGCGACAGAGCAGAGGGCATCGGCGTTAGCCCCGATGGTTAATGCTTCCATCGTTGTGTTCATTTGTTGCGCGAGGTTGCGTGCAGCAGTAAGCACGCCAAGTGATGCCGAAGTGAGCGTTCCGCGGTCGTGTTCAATAATGGCGAGAACACTCATTTGAAAACTCCCAACTCTTCTAGCAAGTCGACAATGGCAGACGCTGCTTCAGGGCCTGTACCAAGTATCTGTGTGTTGCTGGCTCGCTCTGGCGGGCGCTGCAACTGAATCATCTTGAGGCCACCAGCGGATGCAGTTGTTTCACTGCGCGAGATATCAACCTTCTTCGAAGCAAGCCGACCCTTCATCGTGGGGTAGCGGGGCAAGTTGATGCCTTCTTTGACACCGACTGCTGCGGGCATAGGCAGAACGTAAATATCCTGGCCCGCATCGCTCTCGCGGCGAATCTTTGCGGATGTGCCGTCAATTTCGATTCCCTTTGCTCCGTTGACCATCGGCCGCGCAAGCTTTAGGGCGGCGCGCACGCCAACTTGGTAACCACACGAGTCGGCTGATTCGTTTCCGAACAAGATCAAGTCGAATGATCCATTTGCACTTTCAAGATCTTTGACAACGGATGCGATTGCGCTTGCTGTGCGTTGCGGATCCCAATCTTGTCCTTCTATTGGCACGAGCACAGCCTTTGCTGCGCCCACGCTCACCGCTGTACGAAGTTGTTCTTCTGCTTCGGCTGGTCCGAGCGTAAGCACGGTTACTTCGCCACCATGTTGTTCAACAAGCTGTACGGCAGCCTCAACCGCGCATTCCTCGTGAGGGCTTACGGTAAAGCCAAGAAATGCAGTGTCAACTTGCTGACCATCGTCGGTGATGTTGATGCGAGCACCCGGTGCGGGAACGCGCTTGACGCAGACAAGAATCTTCATGATCGGATTTTTCGACTAGCTCTTCATCCGCGAATCGGTTGGGTCAAACAGTGGCTGGCTGCCTACTCGCGCAACTCGCACGGGGAACAACTCGTTCATGTACATCACGCGCAATTCGTTGCCTTCAACGGCATGCTCTGGTGTGAGGTAGGCAAGTAGGAGATACTTGCCCAACGAAGGTGCTGCACCCGCGGTTGTTACTCGCGAAACACGACCCTTGCTATCCACGATGCGCTCGCCATTCTTGGTGAGAATTGGTTCGTTGCCTCCGGTTGGGTAACGCTTGATGCCAGCCTTGCTGGTGTGGTCGATGATCTCGAGCGTGCACATGATGGCGGCTGGTTTTTCATCGCGGGCTTTGAGGTACTCGGCTTTACCAATGAAGTCGGCCGACTTCACCTTGGCGCGGTTGAGTCCGGCTTCAACTGGGTTGTATTCGCTTTCTAGTTCTGCTCCCATCAAGCGGTAGCCCTTTTCGATGCGACCAGTCACTGCATAGACGCCCATTCCAACTGGAATGATCCCGAACTCTTCGCCGGCTTTTGCAATGGAATCCCACATGCGAAGACCATGTTCCATCTTGGTGTAGACCTCCCAACCATTTTCTCCGACATATGAAATGCGGAACATGGTTGCTGGTACGCCATCGATGAGTACATCTCGTACCGATCCGTAAGGGAAGTTGGCCTGCGAAACATCGAACGGAACAAGCTTTCCTTCAGCGTTGATGTTCTGTGTTGCTTTGGCCATTGTCTTTTCGGCATTTGGTCCCCATACACCGATGGTGCAGAGTGCGCCAGACATGTCGGTAAACACCACAGAGCCGTCTTGCGGCATGTACTTGGTAAACCAATACTTGTCGCGTCCACCATCAAATGCTCCGGTGATCACACGGAAATGCTCGTTGCCCAAACGCATGATGGTGAGGTCTCCGCGGAAGCCGCCACCTGGCGTGAGTAGGGGTGTGTAAACCGAACGACCAACAGGTACGTCAACGTTGTTCACGCACATGTATTGCAGGAACTGAACAACGCCTGGGCCTGTGAAATCGAATTCGTTAAATGCGGTGAGATCCACCATTCCAACCGACTCGCGCATTTGCAAGTGCTCTGCGTTAGTGATCGGCGACCACCAGCGGCCATCCCATTCGCTCTCGCGCGGTGCGCACTGGTCTTTGAACTTGTCAACAAGTTTGGCGTTGGATGCGAACCACTGTGGCCGTTCCCAGCCACGCGCATCAAAGAACGTTGCGCCAGCTGCTTCTTCGCGTGGGTAGAAGGGGCTTCGACGCATGTCTCGTTGTGTTGCCCACTGCTCGCGAGGGTGCACGATGCCGTACGTCTTGTTGAAGTGCTCGTCGCAACGGGCATAAATGTGGTGTTCGGTTTTCTCGTGTGGGTAAAAGCGGCTGATATCAGACGAATGTGGGTCGCACAGGTGTGGGTAGCCGTAAGTCATCCATTCGGCAACCAATTGCGCGATGCCGGGGCCTTCCTTGATCCAGACTGCAGCAGCAGACCACAAGTTGCGAACCTCAACGGTTTCACCAAGCACGGGCATCGCGTCTGGTGTGAGTGAGAGCAATCCGTTGATGGCGTATTTGATTTCGGCATCGCCGAGCATTTCCATCAATTCAATTGCCTGTTCCATCTGCGGGTCGAAGTCATCTTGCGTAAGTGGCAACTCGGTTGG
>CAINLH010000049.1 GCA_903850275.1 uncultured Acidimicrobium sp. | reverse complement strand
TGTTTAACTAGAGAACTCACTTGCAACAATGGCGACGACATCAGTTCGCTCCCTCTGCCAACAATTCTTCTGCGCGAATGCATGCCGTTTCAAGATCCAGGAATCCACGCAGTGGCGGAAGAACTTCGCTGCAAGCCTGTTGAGCGTGCGGACATCGTGGTGCAAAACCGCAACCTGGCGGCGGAGCGAGCATGTTGGGTGGAAAGCCTGAAATAGGTTGCAAGCGCTCTATGCCCTCTTGCGGCAATGAGGCGAGAAGTCCGCGGGTGTACGGGTGGCTCGGATGTTCGAACAATGAAGCGACCGAACCCTTTTCAACGTTGCGTCCGGCGTACATCACATTGACTCGGTCTGCCACACGAGCGATGACACCAAGATCGTGGGTGATCAACACGACAGCGGTGCCAAAAGTTTGTTGCACACGCTGCACTACTTCCAGAATCTGTGCTTGGACAGTGACGTCGAGCGCAGTGGTTGGCTCGTCAGCAACCAGAACCTTCGGATTGTTGGCGATGGCCATAGCAATAACCACGCGCTGGCGCATGCCGCCAGAAAATTCATGGGGATATTGTTTAGCCCGTTCGTCTGGCTGGGGAATGCCGACAATGTCCAACAATTCGATCGCCTTAGCGAAAGCGGTCTTTTGTGACATCTTCTGGTGTGCCTTCAACATTTCAACAATCTGATCACCGACGCGATGCACGGGGTTGAGCGCCGATAGTGGATCTTGGAAAATCATGGAAAGTAAACGCCCCCTCACCGATCGCAATAGCTTGGGCGAAGCTCCGATCAATTCCTGGCCGTCGAGCACTACGGAACCAGTGACGTGCGCTCGCTTTGGAAGCAGACCCATTGCTGCGAGGAACGTAACCGACTTGCCCGAGCCCGATTCGCCAACGACACCAACGATCTCGCCCGCGCGCACATCGACATCAACTCCCCGTACAGCAGTCAAGGGGCCAACTGGAGTATTGAAAGTGACAGTGAGATCACGAATGGAGAGAACCGACTCAGCCACTATTCGCCCCTGTCCAGCCGCGGGTCTGTCGCATCGCGCAGCGCATCACCGATGAAATTGATACACAGGGAAATCAACACCAAAGCAACACACGGAAACACGGCGATCCACCAATAGCCGGTTTGCACTGCCCCTTTAGCGGCACCCACCAAAACTCCGAGTGAGGTAGCGCCGTCCCCCGCTTGCGGCCCGTAACCAAAGAAAGCAAGAGTTGCCTCTGCAGTAATCGCGCCAACCACCGAAAACGTTAGGGCAACCATGATTGGCCCGACCGAGTTGGGCAATAGGTGGCGCATGATGATGTAGCGACGCGTGGCACCAACAGCGCGCGCCGCCTCGATGAATTCGCGTTCCTTCAGTGCCAATATTTGACCACGAACGATCCGAGCCACTCCCATCCAGCCGAATATCGCAAGCAGGAACACGATGAACCGAATGGATGACTTGTCTCCAATAACCGGAGTGAGCCAACCGACCGCCCCAATGGTGTTTCGAACAACCAGCAGTGCGACCAAGAATGGAAATGCAAGAAACAAATCTGTAACTCGCATAACGATGTCGTCGAACTTGCCGCCTCTGAAGCCTGCGACTGCACCAATGAGACAACCCAGAGCAACCGAGATAATTGCGCTTGAAGCGCCGATGATAAGGGAGACTCTGATGCCGAAGATCAAACGACTGTAAAGATCGCGACCGATGTCATCTGTGCCCAACCAGGCAAGCCCCTGTGGAGGAAGGAATGAGTTTGGCGGAAGTTTTACAGATTCATTGACCCCGTAACGCGCAGTAATCGGGGAGAAAAACACAAAGAGAATCAAAAACGCGATGATGATACTGCTGACTACTGCTGCCTTGTGCGAAACAAACCGACGAAAGGCCAGCTGGCGCGGCGAGAGGCTTCGTATTTCAGTCAAGGCGAATCCTAGGGTCGAGAAAAGCGTACGAAACGTCAGCAATTAAATTGAACAACAAAACTGATGCAACAACAAAAACCATCCATGGCATAAGCAGCGGAAAATCTCCCTGGTCGAATGCCTTCAAAAAGTACTTGCCCATGCCTGGATAGTCGAAGATATTTTCGGTGATAATCAAACCACCAACGATGGCTCCGATGTCGAGCGCTGCAATCGTCGCAATAGGTATAAGCGCATTCCTTACACCGTGCCGAAACAACACTTGCCGTTCGCTGATCCCTTTCGAGCGCGCTGTGCGCATGTAGTCGGAGCTGAGAACATCAAGCAACGACGAGCGCATGTACCGGCTATACACAGCAATGATTTGTATCGCCACCACAAAAGTGGGAAGTGCCATGTGCTTCAGCATCAGAACCAAGTCGAAACCCGATTGACCTGGCGGGTAGACACCGCTAGTTGGAAATAATGTGCTTCCAAACCACTTACTCCAATACACCGCGAACAACAATTGCAACAACACTGCCGAGATATATGGCGGTATAGATATGCCCACAAATGCTGCCGTATTTACACCTACGTCTCTGCGGCTACCAGGCTTCAATGCCGCAAACATCCCAGCAGCAAGACCAAACACAATGCCGATGAAACTTGCTGCGCTACCCAATCTGAGGGTGTTCGCTATGGCGTCTTTCAAGACCGGCCATACTTCCCTGCTGCCCTTGATGCTTCTTGGCCAATTAAACGTAACGAAATTCTTTAGCCAATTGAGATAGCCCAAAACGTAATTCGAGTTCAGACCATTCAGTTGTCGGTATTGCTCTACTTTTGCGCGAGTCGCACGAGGGTTGGTTCGTTTATAACTCTCGATTGGGTCTGTACCCAATCGAAGCGCCATGTAGACGAGAAACGTAACGAGAAGAAGAGTCGGAATAGCCCACACGGCGCGACGGGCGATAAACCGAAACATGATTCTCCTCTCTATGCGCAGACGGCGCGCGAACTACGAAATGCTTCGTAATCCGCGCACCGTCGATGCGTATTGCCTAATTACTAATTGTGCTCTAGAGCACTTCTACGGTTGCTTCGCCTGTCAACAGGTTGGTGACTACGTAGTTTCCATCGTTAGTTGTGGCGTATGCGCCTGGGCTAACTGGGAATGCAGTCGTCCACACCATCCACGAAGAGTTTGCACACTCCGTGATTGGGTTGAGGCATTCTGGCCATTGCTCTGCACCGATGACGATTTTCCCGTCACCGTCAACATCTGTCCACTGGTGGAAGTTGATGAAGGCGGTGTAGTTATTGAGTTCGCCATCTACTGGGCCGCCCACTTTGTCTGTGCGCCAGAAGCCCGACTTAGGGAACTGGAACAAAGGCAACAAAATGTGATCGGCAGCCATCAGCTTGAGTGCGGACTTAATGTTCTCCGCACGAACTGCTGGATCGACCTCTACGTCCGACTTGTGAAGCAAGTCTGACGCTTCGGCGTTGCACCAGCCGGTGCTGTTCTGGCCGATGTTTCCATTGGCCTCGGATGGGATCAGGTCACAAGCAAACGAGCTGGTGAGGTAGGCAGGGTCTGGTGGAGCCGTGCTGATGTACATAGCCAAGTCGTAGTCCAATGCTGGCAAACGAGTCTGGAAGTAGCAAGCGGCGTCGCAGTTGTCTGCAACCACGTTGAAGCCTGCAGCCTGCAGCAATGGAATGAGGTATGCCTGTGTGCTCTCGCGACGGGTGTTGCCCGTGTTGATTACCCAGCGAATCTTTGGCGATTCTGCACCATCCTTAGACCAGAGACCTTCGGCATTCTTTTCCCAGCCGTTGTCTTCCATCAATTTCGCTGCGCCTTCGGCGTCGAAACCGCCAGCGAACTCATCGCCATTGCAGTAAGTGCCTGGGACGATTGGACCACAATCCAACAACTTGGCGCTAGCCGAGATTGGAATGTAGATCTGCTCGAACAATGCGTCGCGATCGATTGACATTGAAAATGCCTGGCGGAAGATTGGGTCGGAGAACGGTCCGCACTTCTGCTGGAAGTAGAGCGCTTCGTAGTCTCCGCCGTACTGCACAGATGTGCTGATGTTGTCGGTGCCAACTGCCTCTTCGATGCCGCCGTAATACTGCGGGTAAATGAAGTCGACTTCGGCTGCCTTCAACGAGGCAATTTCGGTGTCGCTGTCGGCCTTAGGAACCATGACGACCTTCGGTGTCACTGGCTTGTCGGTGCCCCAATAGTTTTCGTTAGGAACATAGACAATCTGATCTGGGCTCCACGACTCCATCTTGTACGGACGACCCGAGTAAGGGATCATGTCGGCAAAGTCGCCCGAGATATCGGCGGTGTTCTCTACTGCTGCAGCCTTGATCAAACCGGAGAACAAGCCCTTGTACGGTGCGTACACAGACTTGAGCGTGACGACAACTTGCTTGTCGCTGGTTCCGGCTTCAACTGCAGTGACCTGGTCGTAACCAGATGTTGAAATCGAGCCCGGTGTATTGAGCGATGCATCCCAAGTCGCTGCAAAGTCGGCAACCGTGATTGGCGTGCCATCTTCCCAAACAGCTTCAGGAGCAATGTCATAAGTAATTTTCATTCCTGCACTGGCGGTTTCCGGTGCCGTGTAGTCGAATGTGCGGGTTGCACATGCGTCTAACGACGTGTAATCGCCACCGTCGGATGTTGCGCTGCCGCTGTCATCGCTGCCACCGCATGCTGCCGCAACAAGCGACAACAACGCGAAACCAGCAACAACTTTGGCAAGTTTGTTGGTTTTTTTCACTATCGACCTCCCCGTCGAATTAGGTGAGACTTTCGCCCCATGTGCGGAGGCAGGGTGCCCCCACAAGTACTTTGAGGCTAACAGCAGGCAATTGGCTGCCTAAACCGATGAAAACTGTTTAGTGCTAACGAAGCCGAAACTGGATAATTCGGGCGAACTCGGCCGGGTCGAGGCTCGCCCCACCAACCAACACTCCGTCAATGTCTGGTTGAGACATGATTTCAGCGATATTCGACGCCTTTACGCTGCCGCCGTACTGCAAACGGATGTTCATTGCTGCCCGTTCGCCAAATGATTCCAAGATCTGAGAGCGGATAGCCCCTACCACGGCTTGGGCATCCCCCGCCGTTGCCGTTCGGCCAGTACCGATTGCCCAAATTGGCTCGTAAGCGATAACCATTTGGGAGACTTGCTCCGGCGTCCGGCCCTGTAAGGCGGCTGAAACCTGGCCCATTACTTTTGCTGTAGTTCGGCCTGTCTCACGCTCGGTCAAAGTTTCGCCAACACACAAGATTGGTGTCATGCCAGCTTTGACTATCGAGACAATAAGGCGGTTGACATCCTCATCGGTTTGTCCGAAAAGTTCACGACGTTCACTATGTCCACAAATCACATAACGCACGTTGAGTTTTGTAAGGAATGACGCTGAAACTTCGCCCGTGAAGGCTCCCTTTTCTTCCCAGTGACAATGTTGCGCACCAAGACCGATTCGAACCTCGTCTACATCAATCAACGTCTGAACACTACGAATGTCTGTGAAGGGCGGATGAATAGTGATTTCAACATTGTTGTAATCATCCTTGGTCAACAGGTAAGACAACTTCTGGACAAATTGAATTGCGTCGAAGTGATTGTGATTCATCTTCCAATTGCCGCTAACGATTGGCACTCGACTATTTGATTCACTTGACATTTGGTGCTCCTCGCAACGCTGCTAAACCGGGCAAGTCGCCCAATTCCAAAAACTCCAACGATGCGCCGCCGCCAGTCGAGACGTGGTCGACTTCGTCATCCAATTTGAATTGCGCAAGAGCCGCCGCCGAGTCGCCGCCGCCGACAACAGTGAATGCTTTGGTATCGGCAACGGCTTGCGCAACTGTCCTGGTACCTGCAGCGAAGCGCGGATCTTCGAACATGCCCATAGGTCCATTCCAAAAAACTGTTCTTGCATCCATGATGATGTCGGTAAACGCGGCAGCACTTCCTGGGCCGATGTCGAGACCTTTTGCACCGTTCGGCAGACGCACGCCGAACGTGGCAAACACACCGTCGGCATCCAGTCCGACAATGTCCTCCGGGAGATGGATTGGAACGCTTCCCTCCATCAGCTCGCGACAAGTGTCGATGTAGTCGGGTTCACACAGCGAGTCTCCAACTGGGAAACCCTTCGCCGCAAGAAACGTGAAGCACATACCGCCACCGATGATCAAGGCGTCGACTCGCTCTTGAAGCGCCTTAATTACTGCAAGCTTGTCGCTCACTTTCGAACCACCCAACACAGCCACGAAAGGTCGGGCCGGCTTTTCACGCATGCCACCCAGGATTTCCACTTCGCGCTGCAACAATCTTCCTGCAGCCGACGGCAACGTTTTTGGCGGGCCGACAATTGACGCATGTTCACGATGGGCAGCACCGAAGGCATCGTCAACATACATGTCGATGCCTCTGATTAACTGCGCAACAAACTGTGGGTCATTACTTTCCTCGCCTGGACTGAAGCGCAAATTCTCGAGTAATTCCACACCCGGAGCAAGCTGCTGCAGACGCTCGCGAACTGGGCCCATCGAATACTTCGGGGACGGTGCACCTTTAGGACGCCCAAGGTGACTCGCACAAACAACTTTCGCGCCGCCCTCAACGAGGTAATTAATGGTTGGAAGTGCAGCGCGAATGCGGAAGTCGTCGGTGATCACCCGAGCGCCGTCGTCACCGCTCATTGGAACATTGAAATCCGTTCGAACGAGGACGGTCTTACCTCTAATGTCACCGAGGTCTTCGAGTGTTGGTACCGATGCCACTGAACGTAATTACTTAGCAGCGCCGACATGCTTGGTGAGGTCGACCAAACGGTTGGAGTAACCCCATTCGTTGTCGTACCAACCAAGCACCTTGACCAGCGTGCCCATGCTCATGGTGAGATCGCTATCGAAAACACAGCTATGCGGGTTTGTCACTACGTCGCTTGAGACAATTGGTGCCGTTGTGTACTCGAGCACACCCTTCAGAGGGCCGTCAGCGGCCGTCTTGAAGGCTGCATTGATTTCGTCTTTTGTTGCGGGCTTTTTGAGAACGGCCACAAAGTCGGTGATTGAACCGGTTGGCACGGGCACGCGAAGCGAAGTGCCATCAAGCTTTCCCTTCATTGATTCGAGAACCAAACTTGTTGCTCGTGCGGCACCCGTGCCTGTTGGTGTGATGTTTATTGCCGCGCCGCGAGCCCTGCGTAAGTCGCTGTGAGGACCGTCCACCAATTGTTGATCTCCTGTGTAGGCATGAACCGTTGTCATCAAGCCTTGATCGATACCAAACGCGTCGTCGAGTACTTTCACCATCGGGACGAAGCAGTTCGTCGTGCAACTTGCATTCGAAATTACGTGGTGCTTCGATCGATCGAAGTCTTGGTGGTTGATTCCGTAAACAAATGTTGCATCGGCGCCGGTTGAAGGAGCAGAGACAATCACCAGTGGCGCACCTGCATCCAAATGCGCAGCAGCCTTATCTCGGTCAGTAAAGAAACCAGTCGATTCGATGACGACGTCGACTCCTAACGCCTTCCAAGGGAGATCTTTCGGGTCGCGATGTTGAAGAACTTTCAGCAACTTGCCATCGATCATGATGCCGTCATCGGCAGCCTGAATATCGTTCGGCAAAATGCCTAGAACCGAGTCATATTTCAGCAAGTGAGCCATCGTCTTGAGCGAACCGAGATCGTTGACCGCCACAATCTCGATTGGCGCCTTCGATGCTTGAACTGCTCGAAAGAAGTTACGACCGATCCGACCAAAACCATTGATACCGACACGTATTGTTGAAGTTGCCATAGGTGAAAACAATAGTCGGAACCGACCGACCACCCCTATCGGGTGATGTCTCGGTGGGTCAGGCGTGGGCGGAAACCCGATGACAAAAGCCACTTACACAACTGTTCAGCAATCGCAACCGAGCGATGCCTCCCGCCAGTACAACCGATGGCCACCGTCAGATAGCTCTTGCCCTCGTTTCGATATGCAGGCACCAATAAATCCAGCATGCCGTATAGACGCTCTAAGAATTCTTGTGAAATCTCTTGACCTAAAACAAATTCACTTACCGCATCATCCTGCCCAGTAAGCGGACGCAGCCGCTCGTCCCAGTGCGGATTCGGTAGGAAACGAACGTCAAAGACTAAATCAACATCCAACGGCAGGCCATGTTTGTAACCAAACGACACAACGGAAATCTGCATCGTGTCTGCGGTTGCGCCGCCCCCGAACTGCTCAACGATCTGCGTCTTCAATTGATGGACATTCAATGTCGTCGTGTCGATAACGAGGTCGGCCGCACCCTTCACAGAATCCAAAAGCAGACGTTCCTGACTGATGGCGTCTTCGACACTGATCGCCTGCGCGCTCATTGGGTGTTTGCGCCGAGTAGCGCCATACCTGCGTACGAGTTCGGGCGTGGACGCATCCAAGAACAAAATTCGAACACGGTGTCCTGCCTCACGCAAACGATGAACCGTTGCAAAGATCGG
>CAINLH010000048.1 GCA_903850275.1 uncultured Acidimicrobium sp. | reverse complement strand
GGCAGCCGTCAATGCGGCGCAAACGTCGTCGGTCATCTCATCGGGGCAAACCACGGCTACGTTTCCTTCGCCAACATTGGTGAGCAACACCTGCGCTTGTGAAACAACATCGTCGAACAGTGCCGCAGCAGTTGCAGACTGCACAATGTCTGGCCCAAATTCTCCTTCTCGAACAGACTGCGGTGCACGCAACGACGGGGCGGCAACGGCCATCACCCTGTCTGCGATTTCCATAATTTGTGCCGGAATGCGATAGCCAACAGAGAGCCCAATTACTTGCGGCTCTTTCTTGTTTGGCAAATACTGCAACAAGTCCGACCAATCGTTCGGTGCAAACGCACCCGTGGCCTGGGCCAAGTCGCCAACAACGGTCATTGCACCGCCAAGAGAACGGCGCGTAGCCATTCGCAACTGCATCGGTGTGAGGTCTTGCACTTCGTCGATGATGATGTGCCCGTACAAACGCACTTCGTCGGTCTCATCGATGCGACCATTTCTGCGTGGACGCGGCCCAATGACGGCGAGCACTTCATCGAGTAGCGCGGCATCGCTGTCTGCCCACTGCACATCGGCATATGTTTCGCTGCGCGCGCGGAACAACGACGCGCATTCCTCGTCGGTCAATAGTTGATTGCCGGCAGAGCGAACCAACGCCTTCGAGCCAAATAGATCGTGCAACAACTCGGCAGGTGTCAGCACGGGCCACATGCGATTGAGAGCAGCCCGGAACTCGGTGATGTCGCGCAGCGAGTCGCGCAGAGCTTCGATGTTTGGGTCTTCGTCGCGTCCCGTGGCTGCAAGTGCGGTAACCATTTCGGTTTCCACCCAACGGTGCGCAGCGTTGTGCCGGCGATACCTTCGGCGAGCTTCGCGGATGATTCGTGCAGACTCTTTTTGGCGAAGCCGCAGAAAGCCGGCGCCAAACGGAATGACCAGATCTTCTCGCAGCGGTCGTTCGCGGTCGCGCACAGCCTGCGCGACAAAATCCACCATCCGCACATCGCCCTTAACGCGCTTCGCCAATTCCGTTTCGGCTAAACCAAATCGATGCCCCTGCACAAGGTCGGCAAGCACCACTTGTTCGACACCCGCCTCACCCAAAGACGGCAAAACCTGCTCGATGTACCGGAGGAATACGCGATTGGGCCCAATGACCAAGACGCCCTGATCCTCGAGGGGAAATCGATACGTATATAGAAGGTATGCGGCGCGATGCAGCGCAACCACCGTTTTGCCAGTGCCAGGGCCACCCTGCACGACCAATACTCCGCTTTGCGGCGCGCGAATGATTTGGTCCTGCTCGGACTGAATGGTTGCCACGATGTCGCCAAGCTGGCCGGTGCGTCCGCGAGCGAGCGCCGTAAGCAAGGTGCTGTAGCCGCGCAAACCTGTTGCGGCCTGTTGCACACTGGTGAGCGGTTCGCCACCCAAGCCCTCGTCTTGACCTACGCCTAAGTGACCCGCGCCAAACAGTTCGTCTTCAATGCCGAGCAGTTGTTGCCCCTGAACGGCAAAGTGTCGGCGACGCGCAAGACCCATTGGCTCACGACCAGTTGCTCGGTAAAACGGCTCGGCAACCGGGGCCCGCCAGTCGACAACAACGGGCTCGCGCGAAACATCGGCAACAGCCAAACGGCCGATATGAAAGCTTTCGATCTCGTCCGTGTCGTCCACTTGTCGATCGATTCGCCCGAAAACAAGTGCCGCATCACCCAAATCCAAATGAGTGAGGCGCTGCAACAACTGTTCATCGAACAAGTTGCGTTCGTACCGTGCCTGGAAAGTGCCGCCGGTGCTGGCCTCATTGAGATCGCGAATGCGCCAGGCGTCGGTCTTACTCTTTTCAAGGCACGCGTAAGCATGGTCGATATGGGCCTGTTCGGCGGCGAGGTCGGGGTGGTTCTGGCTCATTTTGGGGTCTAGCAATCCTACCGTCAGTTTTTTTGTGCTCGATAGGGCCCTATTTATCCATTGC
>CAINLH010000047.1 GCA_903850275.1 uncultured Acidimicrobium sp. | reverse complement strand
ATAACCAGGGGCGCACGACAATCGCTAACAAGAGGCCGAGATATGTCCGAGCACTCATCTCATCAACCTGGCTTCGGTTCCTTCGGCAATCCAAGCACCATCTCGCCGATGATATTGCGCTGAATTTGTGAAGAGCCGGCATAAATAGTGCCAGCTCGAGCGTTCAAGAAGGTCATTGCCCAACTCATTGAGTCGTTTGGCGCACCGGCATCATCGGTCTGGAAAGCGCTTGAAGGCTTTCTGCCCGAGGGAACGAGGGCGTCCATCCCCAAAATGTCAACACCGATTTCGGTGACAATCTTGTGGTATTCACTCCAGAACAATTTGAAAATTGCGCCGTCGGGGCCGGGGTGATGGCCCGCGAGAAATTTTGTCAGAGTGCGCATGCCCAAATACTTCATCACTTGCACCTGCGAGTAGCACCATGCCAATTTCTGCCTCATGCGTGGATCGTTGTTTACGCCTCGCTCTTTAGCAAGAGCAAATAGGCGATCGATCTCTGCAGCGAAACGAATTGGTGCAGTCGCTGCGGCCTCTCCGCGTTCGAAACCAAGAAGACCCATGGCAACAGCCCAACCGTTGTTCACACCACCAACAACTTGATCCTTTGGCGTAGTTGCGTCGGTATAAAAGACTTCGTTGAATTCGCTTTCACCCGAAATCATCTTGATTGGACGAACTTCGATACCTGGCTGACGCATGTCGACCAACAGGAATGAAATTCCCTTGTGTTTCGGCGCGTCTGGATCGGTTCTTGCAAGCGTGAAAATGTGGTCGGCTAAATGTCCAGCAGAAGTCCAAATCTTTTGGCCATTGATGATCCATTGATCGCCATCAAGCACTGCCTTCAAACCAACATTAGAAAGATCGCTTCCAGCGTTTGGCTCGCTATAACCCTGACACCACGTGTCTTCGCCCGAAATGATGCGAGGAAGGAAATGCTTCTTTTGTTCTTCGGTTCCGAACAACAACAACGTGTTTCCAAGCATCTGAATGCTGAACACATCGTTGGGTCCACCTGTTGGAACACCCGCACGCTCAAATTCTTCGGCAACGATTACTTGCTCTAAAGCAGACAAGCCACCGCCGCCATACGCAACCGGCCAGCCCGGTGCCAAATAGCCACTCTTCGCCAACACAGGGCGCCAACCACGAACGAAATTTTCTAGTTCTTCACCTTCGAGCGAACCAGTGCCTTTCCAATTCTTCGGCAAATTGTCTGCAAGAAACTGTTGAACCTTTGCTCGGTATTGCTCTGCTTCGGCGCTGTAAGAGGGATGCATTTTCTAAACGATAGTCGCCATCCGCGCCACGGCTGCAGCCCCAACCAGTGGCGAATCTGCCCCCAACCCCACGGGCATCACTCGCACGCCTCGAACGAAGTCCAATCGCGCCGATTGCTCAACCTCCTGCTGAACGGCAGCGAAGAATGGCTCTCCAAAGCCGAGCGCTACCGACCCTCCGATCACGACCAAGTCGAAATCCAGCATTGCCGCAGCCGACGCAATTGCCCGACCCACATAACGACCCGTTGCCAGGACCGTTTCGGGTGATGCAGCCTCGGCAGGCGCACCCGTGATACTGGCGATAGATGGCCCCGAAGCGTAGGCCTCTAAACAACCCCGCGCCCCGCAAGCACACAACCGGCCGTCGGGTTGCACATTGATATGCCCGATGTGGCCTGCATTGCCCAGTCGGCCGACAACCAAGTTTCCGCGCGACAGTATTCCTCCACCCACACCCGTTGACACCACCATGCCCAATACATCGCTTCTCCCTTGAGCAGCGCCACACCACGATTCGCCCAACACAATTGCCTGAGCATCGTTAGCGATGAATACAGGCAACTGCGTAAGTTCGCTTACTTGTCGGCGCAATGGGAAGTTGCGCCAGTCTTGAATGTTCAACGGAGATACGTGTTCACCGCCAAGCTCCATCGGGCCGCCGCAACCGACACCCACTGAGGACACCGCAAGAGGCGCGGACGAAAGTTGTTGCGAGATTAGCGATGAAAGCGTTGCCCATACATCTGTTTTCGGCGTCGGAGCCTGACTTCGAGCAACTACCGCTCCATCGCGCGCAACGATTGCTGTTGCGAGTTTGGTGCCACCAATGTCGATGGCGAGAAAACCATTGTGTTCGGCCACTTACGTGCCAACCTGACCTATTCGCGGCCGAATTTGGAGCGCATCGCTTGAGCAGCAATTCGTGACCCACGAATGCTTGCGGCCACGTCTTTGAGGCCTACCTTGCTCATCGCACGCAGCTGGCGTTCGATCACCAAGACACATGCCAGCATTCCAAGAAAACCAGCAAACGCCATGATGAAGTGCACTTGCAACGAAACGACGGTGAAGACCAACGAGGAAAAAACTCCGAGCGCAGCCCATCGGACTGTCTTTACCGAATGTCGATAGAGCCCCGAAGGAGATACGGCAGTAGCGAAGCGTTCGTCTGATTGCAGCTGCTGTTCGATATCGCGAAGGATTCTTTGCTCATCGTCAGAAAGTGGCATGCGCACAGTCTCGCACGGATTGCGCGAAAACTCAATGTCACGAGGATTATTCGGAAACGCCTCGCGGCCCCCATGGGGTGCTGGTGGTTGTGTCTGTCGATTTCAAGGTACTTGCAGGGCGTATTGCGCTGTCGCCAAACCGCTCTCTGATGTCGTCAATTGCCTGCGTTGCAGGCGCCCATGCTTCATCGAGCGCCGCTGCATCGCTGCTTTGAATTCCCTCGTCAAACAATGACAGCTGGTGTCCATCACTGTCGAAATTACGAGCACTCACGCCCACAAGCCGAACGCCGCGGGAAACGTCAATGGTGGTCAATAGCGGCTCGAGCATCTTCAACATTGCCTGAGAACTTGTCACCGCAGTTTGCTCTGTATGCGAACGTGTAACGGTCTGAAAATCTGAGTACTTAATCTTGAGGGTCAAGGTTCGCGGCCATTGAGCCTCCTCACGGCAACGCTTCGACACCGAATCGATCAGACGTACGACATGAACCCAAACATCATCGGCCGAATACATATCGCTGGAGAAAGTTTCCTCATTGCCAATCGATTTCGATTCTCGATTGGGTTCGACATCACGGTCGTCTTTGGCGTGGGCCAAGTTATGCAGGTGTTGCGCATGCGCTTCGCCGACGATCCCTGCCAGTGCGCGGACATCTATGGCCGCCAAGTCACTGACTGTCGTGATGCCAAGCCTTGTCAATTTCTCTAGCGTCACAGGGCCAACTCCCCACAATGATTTGACATGCATTGGACGAACAAAGGCGAGTTCGTCACCCGCCACTACCTCATAAACACCCAATCCAGGTTTGACACCACTGGCGCTCGCGATTGGTTTTGCGTGCTTGGAGGCAAGCTTCGCAATGAATTTGCTTGGCGCAACTCCAACACAACACACGAGGCCGATCTCTTCGAGCACGCGGCGTCTGATCTCTGCCGCAATGAAGGTACCCGAGCCGATTGCCCGCAACGAACCCGTGACATCGAGAAATGCCTCATCCAGTGAGAGACCTTCGACTAAAGGTGTGTAGTCGTGAAAAATCTCAAACACCTGAGCGCTTACACTCACATATTCGTCCATATCGCCTGGAAGGAAAACTGCGCTGGGGCAAAGTTTGCGGGCGCGTGAAGCTGGCATGGCGGAAAAAACTCCGTACCGACGGGCTTCGTACGAGGCTGCAGCGACTACGCCGCGTTGCCCATCGCCGCCAACAACCACGGGAAGACCACGAAGTTCGGGATGGCGCCGCAACTCAACGGCCACAAAAAACATGTCCATGTCAACATGCAAAATCGTTCGCGAAGGTGCATTTACAGAGTGAACCACGGTGACAACTACGATAACCATGTGTCAAACCCCGGCTCGCAAGATCGCCAACTTTCCGCACTTCCATCCCCTCTTGCGCGCGCCATTGCATTTGCTGCAATTTGTATTGCCGGCCTCACAGGCGGAGCAATTGGTTACTCACTAGTCAGCGTGCAGTGCTCCGGATCCTGTCAAGTGGGTACCGGATTTGGTTTATTGATTGGTTCGTTATCGGGCGCCATCGGAATGAGCATTGTTGCAGTGCTCGTACTTCGAGCCGTTGGCGAGTGGCGAGAAATTTCCGACAAATGACGCCAACCTCGGCCAACGAAGCACTTGCCGTTGCCAAACAGTTGGCACGTGCCGCAGGAGATATGGCTTTAGCAGGGAGAAAAGCTGGGCTCCACAACGTTCAAACAAAATCGACCGGGACCGACATGGTTACCGAGTTCGATCGCGCGTCAGAGGCAATGATCTTTGACGGACTTCGCACATTGCGGCCGCTCGACTCGGTAGTAGGAGAAGAGGGCGCTGCGCACTCTGGCGAATCAGACATCACGTGGTTCATCGACCCGATCGATGGAACGACCAACTTCCTCTACGCCCTACCCAACTGGGCGGTGTCCATCGGTGCCGCCGACAAAGACGGCCCACTAGCGGGAGTCGTTTACATTCCGGCGCTTGATGAAATGTTTACCGCAACGCGTGGCGGTGGCGCGTTTCTGAATGACCAGACAATTCATTGCAACGCCATCGAAGACATCTCACAAGCACTGGTGTGCACAGGTTTCAGCTATTCGGCTGGTGCTCGCACCATACAAGCCCAGCGCGTCTCACGAATGATTCATGACATTCGAGACATTCGCAGATTTGGCGCGGCATCTATCGACCTTTGTTTTGTCGCCTGCGGCAGATTGGACGCCTACTTCGAAGAAAATCTGTTTCCGTGGGACATTGCAGCAGGCGAACTGATTGCCCGCGAGGCAGGTTGCCTTTCGG
Organism: uncultured Acidimicrobium sp.; assembly: GCA_903850275.1. GTDB lineage: Bacteria > Actinomycetota > Acidimicrobiia > Acidimicrobiales > Ilumatobacteraceae > UBA3006. The sequence goes on along the minus strand of CAINLH010000047.1, from coordinate 4,925 downwards.
GAGACTTCTCTGGTGGGCCCGTTCGTCCAGCAGAACTGCTCGTCAGCCCGCCAGGAATATTTCGGCCTCTCTCGGCGCTCATCACCGCAGCCAGCTCAGATAACGAGTAACAATGATGTCTGTGGGGATCAGCGTTTTAACCGTCGAAGACGACGAGCGAATTCGAGCATCTGTCAAGTTGGCCCTTGAAGATGAAGGCTGGACAGTTCACGAAGCATCCAGCGGCGAAGAAGCTATCGAAGTCTTCCAACGGACAACAACCGATGTCGTTCTCATCGACATCATGCTTCCCGGAATCGATGGCTTTGAATTGTGTCGAAACATTCGCAAACTGAGCGATGTTCCTGTCGTCATGGTTACCGCACGCGCCGACACACATGATGTCGTCGCAGGCCTCGAGGCTGGCGCGGACGACTACCTCACGAAACCATTTGCACCCAAAGAACTCGCTGCTCGAATCAGAGCCCTCCTTCGAAGGGCCAAGCCGTCGGCAACTGGTCATGCAAAACTTCAATTTGGAAATTTGGAGATTATTCCCGACGAAGGAAAAGTTCTGCTCGATCACAACGAAGTAGTTCTCACCAAGACCGAATTTCGCCTGTTGTGCGAACTAGCACACGACCCAGGTGGCGTCTTCAGCCGTGAGTTGTTACTAGACAAAGTTTGGGGCTACGGATATTTCGGTGATGGTCGACTAGTCGATGTGCATATTCGTCGCTTGCGTATGAAAATTGAAGTTGATCCCGCCAACCCAACTCACGTTGTAACCGTGCGAGGGCTTGGTTATCGCCTGCAATCGTGATTGATCCCCTTCTCGACGAGTCCAAGGCGCGATACCGACTGACGAGAGCTCGTCGCATCATCCGCACTGTTGCCAAACGAGTAAGGCCAAAACGAATCGGGCTTCGAAATCGAATATTGATCATCTTCGGAGTTGGTTCGATGATCCTTGCTGGAGTTCTCGCAACAACTACCTATAGCTTCACTCGGTCCAGCCTGATGCAACAACGTGAAAAAGCTGAGATAAATCTGGCGTTCGCAAACGCCCGGCGCGTTCAGAACGACTTGTTGGCCGACCGCACAGCGATCGAAATAGCGCTCAACCAAGTTGGCGATTCGCACCGATTGTTATACATGGATGGGAAGTGGACTGGTACCAGCCAGATGTTCACCGAATCGGCGATCCCGCCCATATTGAAGGACCAGGTGGTGAGCCAGCGCAAGGCTGCGATTATGACTACTTCAGTGCGCAACGGGCAGGCACTCATAGTTGGCATCCGACTGGAGCGCATAAACGCTACGTACTTCGAGCTAGACAACCTAAGAGAAGTGCGTGAGGCGTTGCGAAGTGTGCAAATCGCGCTGTTCTTCTCGGCGTTCATCACCATCATGGTTGGTTTTGGCCTCGGGCTATTCGCTTCACGACGTGCGGTCAGACCACTTGCTAATGCGGCACAGGCCGCACGTGCAATCGCCGACGGAAGTCTTGACACTCGACTTGAGCCAACGGACGATCCGGACTTGCAAGTGTTGACTGCTGCGTTTAACGACATGGTTTCAGCAATGCAACAACGTGTGGAGCGCGACGCAAGGTTCACATCCGATGTCAGCCACGAGCTGCGATCCCCACTCATGACACTTGCGGCCTCTGTACAAGTGATGGAGTCACGACGTGACGAACTCTCGGAAAGATCACAAGCCGCGCTCGACTTGTTGGTTGGTGACGTTTCTAGGTTCCAAGGCCTTGTGGAAGACCTGCTCGAGATTTCGCGTTTTGATGCGGGCGCAGTTCGGCTAGTGAAGGAACCACTTGTTGCGCACGAGTTTGTTCGCCAAGCAATCTCAGTGAGCAGCATGCCAAAAACCGAAGTGCGAGTTACGGCCGATGTGGAGTCGGTTGTTATACGTGGCGATAAACGACGCCTCGCGCGTGTACTTGCGAACCTTATCGACAATGCCAGAATCCACAGCGGTGGACGTCCAACCGTTCATGTTCAATTTGCCGAGGAAGATGAGCCGATTGGGAACATCTGGATCATTGTTGAAGACAACGGTGAGGGACTGATCGATGGCGAGGCCGAAAAGATCTTCGAGCGATTCTCGAGAGGTGCAGCAGCCGGAAAACGTTCCGGCCAAGAAGGTGCCGGTCTTGGCTTGGCGCTCGCACTAGAACACATCACCCTGCATGGCGGCAGAATCTGGGCGGAGAATCGGCAAGATGGCATCGTGGGTGCTCGCTTTATCGTAGAGATCGGTATTGAGGCGCCAGCATGAAGCGCGGCTGCTACATCCTCGTAGTTTCGGCTCTTGCCCTGATATTGAATTCTTGCGGTATCTCAAATGACCGCGCACCAAGGCCGATCGACCCCTCCAGACAAGACCAACTGAATTCCCAGCCGTAATATCAAGGCATGGCGCCAGCTAGACAATCACCTGTTGTCATCGCGATTGACGCCGGCACAACAGGCGTACGTGCTCGAGCCGTGTTTACCGATGGGCGCGCCTCTATCTCCAGTTATCAAGAATTTCCTCAGTACTTTCCCCAACCTGGTTGGGTCGAACACGATGCAAACGAAATTTGGAACGCGGTTCATGCAACCTTGACAGAAGTCATTAAGAAGATCGACCAGCCAATCACAGCAATTGGGATTACCAATCAACGAGAAACAATTGTTGCCTGGGATAAACAAACTGGCAGACCATTTGGTCAGGCAATTGTTTGGCAGGATCGGCGAACTGCCCAGCGATGTCAAGAACTTGAGCCATCGCTCCCCCTGGTTCGAGCCACTACTGGCTTAGTTCTTGACCCATATTTCTCTGCGTCAAAGATTGAGTGGATGATCGAACATGGCAACCTGCAAATCGATAATCACCTTGCTGTAGGCACGATCGACTCGTGGATTATTTGGAATCTCACTAAGGGTTCAGCCTTCGTCACCGATGCAACCAATGCAAGCAGAACCATGCTCTTCGATATCAAGAACATGTGCTGGAGCAAAGAACTGTGCGCTCTCTTCAATGTACCGATGCAAGCGCTACCGACTGTTGTCCCGTCGAGTGGCAGATGTGCGCTCACTGCGCATCACTCGGGCATCCCTAAGGGCATACCTATTTCGGGAATTGCGGGCGATCAACAGGCCGCCCTCTTCGGCCAAGCCTGCTTCCAAAAAGGAAGCAGCAAGAACACATACGGCACAGGAAGTTTTGTGCTGATGAATGTTGGCAACACTTGCCCACAACCAGCGGATGGGATGCTGACGACCGTTGCTTGGGACTTAGGTAATGGTTCACCCACTTACGCCCTAGAAGGCGCGATCTTTGTGACGGGTTCAGCCATTCAGTGGTTGCGAGACGGCCTACAAATCATTCAGCACGCACACGAAGTCGGGCCACTCGCTCAAAGCGTGGACGACTCGGGTGGCGTCGTAGTGGTGCCTGCATTTACCGGGTTAGGTAGCCCTTGGTGGGATCCAAATGCTCGCGGAACAATTCTTGGTATCACTCGCGGCACCACACGAGCTCACATCGCGCGAGCCGTCGTCGAGTCGATCACGTTTCAAACTCGCGATGTAGTCGATGCGATGGCAAGCGCTGCAGCAGTAACAGTGCGCGACATGCGTGTGGATGGCGGTGCTGCGGTAATGGATTTCATGCTTCAGATGCAGGCCGACTTGTTAGGGGTTGATGTCTTGCGCCCTCAAGAGCTTGAGACAACGGCAATGGGTGCTGCATTCCTTGCCGGGCTAGCCGAGGGAGTCTGGCCATCGCTGGAGGACGTCTCCGCCGCTTGGCATCTTGAGCGCACGTTTCACCCAGAGCCGAATGGTGGCGAGAATGCCAGGTATCAGCAATGGCGCCGGGCGGTTGAGCGTTCGCTCAATTGGGCTTAGCTACAAACCCAGCCATCCGGCAATGCGCGGGGCAATCCGCTCCGCAACCATCGTTACTGCAAGTTGCGGATTGGCGCGAGGCAAATCAGGGAAAATTGAAGCGTCGCAAACCCATAACGCCTCATATCCGATGACTGCACCATCGGTGTCAACAACTGCATTCTCATCATCTATTGAACCCATCCGAAGCGAGCAACCTGCGTGTGCATAGACGCCCACGTTTCGCTCCATCCAATTATCCAGTTGATCATTCGTGGCTGCGGCAAGCCAATCACATCGTGTTCCAAGGTTGTCACAATATGTGGCGCTCACAACATCCGCTAACGCTTTTTGTTCTAGGGCTTGCAATGCGTATGCAACTGCATCACGCATCACTTGCCTATCGTGCTCCGTCGATAGCAAAGAGAAATTAACTTCGAGTTGTCCATTGCTGCCGAGCCTTACAGAACCAGTGGACGTCACTTCCATCACCGCTGCAAGCAGTGCGCCGCTCTTAGTGTCGCTGGTGGAAACAGCGTTCATCGGAAGTACATGAATGTCGCTTGAGCCAATCGTCGAGGACAACCGAGAAATAGTTGAAATCGCAAACCGATACTTTGCCGCTTCACGCAATTGCAAAGAAAACGCAACTGCGGGATGATCCTTCAGGCCCTTTCCGATACCCCTCCTGCGAATATCGCTGCGCAGCAATACGGCGGGCGAATGAATTGCGCCTGCGCACAACACGACCCCCGATGCGTCAATGACGGATCCATCGCTCAACTTCACGCCCACAGCCCGAGAACCACTCATCACGATTGAATCGACTTCGCAATTTCCACGGACTGTCAAATTTGGTCGACCTCTTGCATTATCCATGTACGCGAGGTTTGTCGAGCTTCGTTGCGTTCCATCAAATAGCAATGACGCAGCACCCACTGCTTCTTCTGTTCGCGAGTCCGACGAAAGGTGATCGTTGCGGGAAATACCCATAGATGTCAGCGCATCGACTAAAGCCGAATCGATGACGCCCCAATCCGACTGGTCAACCGTTGT
>CAINLH010000046.1 GCA_903850275.1 uncultured Acidimicrobium sp. | reverse complement strand
GGCGAAAGTCGCCTCCAATTTGGTTCGCGACTCCGAGTACCGATCATTCGTTCACAAAACACGAGTAAAGGAATTACTCACTGTTCCCATGTCCGACAACTTCGAATTTCTGTGCGAAGAAACCAACACCGAGCGTGATGCAGTCGCGGTATTGGCAGAACTCCGCTCGCAACTGAACACATGGACATTTTCCTCAAAATCCAGGGCCATGCTCGACTTGTTGCTTGGCGGAGTTTCACAACGCGCCGCGGCCGAAGAGTACGGGGTTTCATTGCGCACAATTCGCGCCTGGCAGCGCACTGCACTTATCGAGTTGCGTGAACGAATGCAGTATGCGGCGTAAGTTTTGCCGTCCGCAAGCGCAACGAATTGCTCACCACAAAGACGCTAGAGAACGCCATTGCCAAACCAGCCCACATCGGGTTCATATACCCAAGCGCCGCTAACGGAATTGCTGCAATGTTGTACGCAAATGCCCAAAAGACGTTTGCGCTAATTGTGCGTAACGTTGCTCGAGACAACAAAATTGCGTCGGACACCAAGCGCAAGTCGCCGCTAACGATCGTCAAGTCGCTTGCGTTCATTGCCACGTCTGTCCCGGTGCCCATTGCAATACCCACGTCTGCTTGTGCAAGCGCGGCAGCATCGTTCACACCGTCGCCAACCATCGCAACGGCGTAACCGCGTTCCTGTAAATCGGCTACTACCCGCACCTTTTCAGCAGGCAACACTCCGGCAATCACGTGCTGATCGTCAGTCTCTATACCAACCTGCTCGGCAACCGCCACTGCAGTTGCGCGATTGTCCCCCGTCAGTAGCACCGGACGCAAACCCAAGTTTCGTAACTCGGCAATTGCAGCTGCGCTGTTTTGCTTAGGTCGATCTGCAACAACACAAACAGCCTTCGCCGAACCGTCATAAGCAACCAGGACCGCCGTGTTGCCACCGTTACGAGCCTCTTGCAATGCGCTTCGTAGCGTTGCCGAAATAATGAAGGTGCGCGAATTCATTAATGCTTCGCCACCAACCAGCACTCGTTTGCCGTCAACAACTCCAGACGTTCCCATCCCAGCCACCGATTCAAACTGCTGCACGCTTTCCAATTGCCCCAATTCGGCTTTGGCAGCAGATGCAATTGCTTTAGCCACCGGATGTTCGCTCGCGTGCTCTACAGCGCCAGCCAGACCCAACACCTCTGCCCGCGTAGCCCCAACACCCACCACTACATCAACAAGTTGCATGACGCCCGTAGTTACCGTCCCGGTCTTATCAAAGACAACCGTGTCGATACGACGCGTACTTTGCAACACATCCACACCCTTAATCACAATCCCCATTTGTGCCGCGCGTCCACTTCCCACCATCAACGCTGTTGGTGTGGCCAGGCCAAGTGCGCACGGGCAAGCAATAATCAGCACTGCAACTGCAGCAGTAAATGAATCGGCAACGCGATCAACATCATCACCCAAGAAGTACCACGCCAAAAAGGTGAGCAGTGCCAACACAATCACCGTTGGAACAAAAACGCTGCTTACTCGATCAGCCAGTTTTTGCACCGGCGCTTTCGTCGACTGTGCATCGCGTACAAGTTTCGTCATTTGAGCAAATGTCGAATCTGCGCCCACCCGACGCGCCTTGACAATCAAACGGCCAGAGAGATTGACTGTGGTTCCCGTTACTTTGCTGCCGCTTTTTACATCTACTGGCACGCTCTCGCCCGTCAACATGGATGCATCAATTGACGATTCGCCCTCTTCAACTATTCCATCGGCTGCAATTATTTCGCCCGGCCGAACCACAAATCGCTCTCCAACTTTGATCAGAGCAGCATCAATGACCACTTCTTCGCCATCGCGCAACACCGTTGCCGTTCGGGCACCAAGCGCCAATAGCGCGCGCAAAGCATCGCCAGCACGTCGCTTTGCTCGGGCCTCAAAATATCTGCCCGCCAAAAGAAAGATTGTTACTGCAACTGCAACTTCGAAATAAACGTGGATTCCACCGCTCATCCCGGTCATCCCCGAATGCGCTGTTACGTCTCCCCACACCAACGCCCAGACCGACCAAGCAGTTGCCGCAAACACTCCAAGCGAGATCAACGTATCCATCGTGGTGTTCCGGTGTCGCGCATTCATTAATGCGGCGCGATGAAATGGCCACGCACCCCACGTGACAACTGGTGCCGAAAACAACAATGCGAACCACTGCCAATTCTTAAATTGCAACGCCGTGACCATCGAGACCACAGCTACCGGCACACCCAATCCGGCGCTGATCGTCAAACGAGCCTTCAGCGATGCGACGCGTTCTCGAACTTCTGCATCCAGCATGTCGGGCGTTGTCTCGGCAAGGGTTCGTGCACCATAACCAAGCGATTCGACGGTGGAAACCAATCGCGAAATGTCCACAATCGAAGGGTCGAACGTGATCCGTGCCGATTCGGTTGCAAAGTTGACTGTGGCTTCTACCGAGTCGAGTGCGAGCAGACCTTTCTCGATCGACATTGCACATGCGTTGCACGACATTCCAGTGATTGACAAATCAACCTGGTTCGTAACTGCCTCGACTGCGCTCATTACCTACAGTCTCGCCCTATCGAGCAGCGCTCAGGCACCTTCACGGGTGCGGGAGTGTTCTAAAGGCGGAAGTCTGGGCCGTTATCGCCGTAACCGTTGTAGGAATCCACCGCTGTTGAAACAACAACATGTCCTACAAGAGCGATACCAACCACGATGAGCAGTGAAATGAACATGTCTTCAGTATCGCATAGGTATCAGGTAAAGAGATTACCCATTGGTAGGTATCTCTAAAATAGATACCTACTATCGTCACTGCCAGCAGTGGGTCGCCAGGGGCTCGAACCCTGGACCTGCGGATTAAAAGTCCGTTGCTCTACCAACTGAGCTAGCGACCCGAATTGCACTCAGGCTAGTTGCTCACAACGAGAGAAACTCAATCAGATCTATCCACCGTGCTTGACTGATGCGGTGCGTTTACTCCCCAAACTCAACGCCAATCGTCGAACCATTTTGCTCTCCACTTGGGGGCTTTTCACTGGCCTCGCTCTGCTGTTAATCAATGCCGGCGTCTACAGCACCCTTGTCGGCATCCGAGCAGAATTGAAAAACCTTCCAACCATCGTCAGCGGCGGCATCACCACTGCTTACTACGCGGGCTTCTTGCTCGGTTCTTGGTACACGCTTCGAGCGCTCAAACAAGTCGGTCATATTCGTGTTTATGCCGCACTCGCCTCGTTGCTCAGCGCCTCGGTTCTCATTACTGGTGTGTACGACTCGCCATTGGTATGGATCATCATGCGCTCCAGCACTGGTTTTTGTTTCGCGGGTCTCTACGTAGTTGCCGAGTCGTGGCTCAACGGCCTCGCCACCAATACATTCCGCGGCCGCCTTCTTGCCATGTACAACGTGGTAACAATCGGCGCGTACGGCGCTGGTCAGTTGCTCGTATTCAATTTCGACGCACGCACACTCACCGGTTTTGCATTTGCTGCCGTCATCTCATCGCTTGCAGTTATTCCGGTCGTGATGTCGGAGCAGGCCGCAACACCAGCAGTAGAAAATCACACGCACATCACATTGCGCGAATTAGCAAAGATTGTTCCAACAGGTGCAGGCACCATCTTGCTTGTTGGCCTGGCACACGGCGGCATGCTCGGCATGGCCGTCATCTATGCAACCCGAGAGGGTCTTGGGGTTGGTCGTGTTGGCATCTTGATTGCTGCGATCCAACTTGGCGGCATGGCGCTCACTTGGCCTATCTCCTCGGCATCCGACGACATTGATCGACGCATCATCGGCGTTCTCAGTTCGCTTGCAGTGATTGTTATGGGCCTGCTCATGCTCACCCAAACTCCAAGTAGTTGGGTCACGACCGCACTGCTGTTTGCCATCGGAGGCTTTAGTTTTCCGTTGTATGCAGTCGGTGGTGCGTACACCAACGACTGGGTATCACCCGAACAAATGGGGGCGGCTGCATCGCAGCTTGTCACGCTGTATGGCTTTGGCGCAATGATTGGCCCGCTTGTTGCCGCACCATTTCTTGACATCATTGGCACTCAAGGCTTCGCATGGTCAATCATCTCGCTACACGCATTGATCTTGTTGTTCCTTATCTACCGCATCCGCGCATGGCACGCACCAGTCACGACGAAGCATTGGGATGACGTATCTTTTCATGGCCGAGCATTTTTTATTCCGGCCACCATCGTCTCGCTTGGAGTTAACCGCCGAGATCCAAAGCTGAAGAACTAAATCGACTTAGGCAACGCGGGCGATCAACACGCCAACTCCCGCAAACTGCAGGATTCCGGCAACAACAGTGAACACGTGCCAGACCTCATGAAATCCGAAGATATGCGGAATGAGTTTTGGTTTTTGCAAATAGAACAACACCGCTCCAACGGTGTAGACGATGCCGCCTAGCGCGTACAAGAGCAGGCTTGTAAACCCAGCGCGGTGATAGGCCCACGGCAAGATGATCAACGCAGCCCAACCAATGATCAAGTACAACGCATGTCCAACGCGCTTTGCTTTCCATGAAATCTTGAGCCCCATGCCCACTGCTGCAGCCGCCCAAATTGCAAGCAAGAAGGGAACACCGACGGTGCGCGGCAAAGCCAATAGACACACTGGTGTGTACGAACCAGCAATGAGCACGTAGACCATTGCGTGATCCACTTGTTGCATCGTGCGCTGACTTCGCTTTGACCGTGTAAACAAGTGATACGAGGCGGATGTTGAGTACAACGCAAGTAGCGACAGTGCATAAACACCGACAGCAAATCGCGCAATGCCTGCAGGGGTGACAAGAGTGAGAATGATGCCTGCGGGGATAGTGACGGCAACAGCAAGGGCGTGAACCCGACCGCGCCACCGAGGGCGCCATTTTCCAGTTGCGTGCATAAACACTGGAATATGGGGCATCGGATGACCTCCTCAGCCACAGCGTAACCTTTGCGCTATGACTTATCTGTTCGACCGATTCCTTCGCTACGACGAAATGGTGACGTGGCTACAGCAACTGCAACAGCAATTTCCTGGGCTTGTAGAACTGGAAACATATGGCAAGTCGCACAAAGGCCGCGATTTGTGGATTGCAACGGTTACCGACAGCGCAACAGGTGCACACAACACCAAGCCAGCGCACTGGATTGATGCCAACATTCACGCAACCGAAGTGACAGGTGGCGTTGGTGCGCTGTTCATTTTGGATTTTCTTGCCAACAACTATGGAAAGCACGACCATGTGACCGAGGCCCTGCGCACGCGCACGTTTTATATCGTGCCGCGGGTCAATCCGGATGGTGTCGAGGACGCGCTAGCCGACAGGCCGTTGTATCACCGTTCAAGCGTGCGTTCATGGCCTTGGCGCGATGGGCACCGATGGCCGGGTTTGAGTGTTGAAGATATAGATGGCGACGGCTCTATTCGCACCATGCGTATTGCTGACGCTGATGGTGCATGGATGGAACACGACGATGACGCCCGTGTGATGGTGGCAGTTGGGCCACTTGGTGCACCTGCCGGCAAAACTCGATATCGATTGCTCGACGAAGGTCTGCTCGAGAACTTTGATGGGTTCACCATTCCCATGCCGCGCGACCCAGCCGGCCTCGACCTCAACCGCAACTTCCCTGCAGGTTGGGGCACCAACGTTCTGGGGTCAGGCGATCACCCAATGTCCGAACCCGAAGTGGATGCACTTGTGCGTGCCGCTCGGTCGCGCACAAACATCTGCGGTTACAACGCATTCCACACTGCTGGTGGTTTCATGTTGCGCCCATCAAGCACACGTGCCGATTCCTCGCTGCCACCTTTTGACATTTGGGTATTCAATGAACTTGGAAAAGTTGGCGTGCAACACACTGGCTATCCAGTGCACTCGGTATACGAGGACCTGACTTGGGATAAAAGTGACACCATGAGTGGCGCTGGTGACGACTGGGCATACGAACACCTTGGCGTGTTTAGCTGGACGACCGAATTTTGGGATGCCATTTTTCATGCAACTGGTAAACACTCACCAACTGACATTTGGTATGTAGGTCCCACGCCAGCCGAGGAGTTGGCGGTGTGCAAGTGGAGTGACACCCACGCGCCGGGCTCCTATGTTGAGTGGAAAAAGTTTGAGCACCCACAACTGGGTTCGATCGAGATTGGTGGCTGCGACTTCTTCCGTACATGGACTAATGCGCCTCCATCAAAACTTCGAGATGAAGTGCAAGGACATGTACATTTCGCCTTGTTTCAAGCGCTGGCGTCGCCGCGCGTCGAAATCAAACAAGCAACAGCAGAGGCAGTTGGCGACGGGCTGTGGCGAGTTCGAGTGGGTATTGCCAACACCGGTTGGCTTGGCACAGAGATCAGCGCATGGGCACACAAAAACGGCATCGTTCTTCCATTGACTGCGCAAATTGACGGCGTGTCCGCATCC
>CAINLH010000045.1 GCA_903850275.1 uncultured Acidimicrobium sp. | reverse complement strand
CTCAAGTGCTCGAAGCGAAAACTCGGGGTTGGCTTTGTAGCCGTCGAAGAAGTGCTCCATGTCTACAAGCACTCGCCGGCTGTTGCCATGCAAAAACTTCACCGAGTCGGCGATCATGGCGATGCCCTCTTCGAGCGTTGTCTGCAATGCCTGAGTGACGTGGTAATCCCACGCTTTCGCCACGATGCACACTGCCGAAGTCTCGGCATCGAGCAAGTTGCGAAGTGTTGCGTCGTCGTCAACTTTTCCAAGTGGTCGGCGCGTCGAACCGAATGCAACCAACGTTGATGTCGACAGCGTCAGTTCTTTCTTTGCGCGCGCGAAAAACTCGATGTCCTTGGGGTTGGCTCCGGGCCATCCGCCTTCGATGAAGTGCACGCCCAAGTAATCCAGATGCTCGGCAATGCGCAGCTTGTCCTCGACGCTTGCCGAGACGCCCTCAACTTGCAGGCCGTCGCGCAATGTTGTGTCGAATACTTCAACTGTTTCTTGGCTACTCATGGTCTTCTCGTTTCACTGTCGTTCTAATTGGTTCTAGGAATGAAAAAAGCCGCCCAGTTGGGCGGCTTGGGCGTACGTCGAATGACGCACGCCTAACAAATAATGATGATCGCGATGCTTGAGGCGGTTGCTCCGTAGGTGTTCACGGTCTCCAGTCTCACAACCAAATGGCCGTTTGGCAACCAGCGGCCAACCACTTTGTGGACGAACTGTGGATAACCCTGGTCGGACAACCCTCCGACTGTGGAAATACGTGTGCACAGGCCTGTGGATAGAGGTGGGGATAAACCCCTTTTTCACGCCAAGCCTGTTATTTGGTGTATTCCAACCAGTCGACGTAGCGGGGGTCTTGCCCGCGCACGGCCTTGGCATAGGTGGCGGCAATGGCCCTGGTCATTGGCCCTGGGCACGGCACGGGACGGTCGTCGACAGAACTGACCGAGCCAACTTCGGCTGCGGTACCGCAGGCGAAGATTTCTTCGGCGATGTACAAGTCGCTGCGCGCAATATTGTCGACGCGAACCTCAAAGCCCAAGTCGCGCGCAATACGCGTGACGCTGTTTTGCGTGATGCCCTCAAGTGCGCCTGCAGATGTTGGCGGGGTGAGGATGATGCCGTTGCGAACAACGAACAAGTTCTCGCCGGTGCATTCGGCAACGAGGCCGTTTGGCGCGAGCATGATTGCTTCGTCGTAGCCGGCCTTGAGTGCCTCAACCTTTGCAAGCGACGAGTTGACATAGTTGCCAACTGTCTTTGCTGCAGGCGGCATGGTGTTGTGATCGTGACGCGTCCATGAAGAAATCTTCATGCGCACGCCCTTCTCTACGGCATCGTCGCCAAGGTATGCGCCCCATGGCCAGCAGGCAATTGCAACGTCGGTAGAGCATGGCGTGGTGTTGAGGCCCATTTCGCCGTAGCCGTAATAAGCGATTGGTCGCACGTAACAGGCTGGCAAGCCAGTGGAAGCCACGGTGTCTTTTACACCCTGCACCAATTGCTCGAGCGTGTACGGCATCGGCATGCCAAGAATTTTTGCGGAGTTGATGAAACGCTGCATGTGTTCGGTGAGGCGAAACACTGCAGGACCCTTGCTTGTTTCGTATGCGCGGATGCCTTCAAACACTCCCGTGCCGTAGTGCAGCGTGTGCGTCAGCACATGCACTTGCGCCTTGTCCCAATCGACAAGTGTGCCGTTCATCCAAATCTTTGGTGTGGTGGTTATTGGCATGGCTTCCCCTTACTGGAAATGTTGTACAGAACTTAGCGGGTCTATTTCGCAACTCTTCGGGCAATTTCCGAACCGATTTCGCTGGTCGAGCCTGCAACTGGCGTTTCGCACGCCTTTCGCAACTTGGCAGCCGCATCGTCTTCGCCCAAGAACTGCAAGAGATGCGCGGCGGACAAGATTGCCGCGACTGGGTTTGCTTTGCCCGTGCCCACAATGTCTGGTGCCGAACCATGTACCGGTTCGAACATCGATGGGCCCGTGCGCGCAGGGTTGAGGTTGGCCGATGACGCAACACCGATGCCGCCGCTGACTGCGCCGCCCAAGTCGGTGAGGATGTCGCCAAACAAGTTGTCGGTGACGATCACGTCGTAGCGGTGCGGATCTTGCACGAAATAAATGCATGCGGCATCAACATGGTTGTATGCAGTTGCAACTTGCGGAAAGTCTTTGGCAACTTGGTTGAAGGTGCGCTGCCACAAATCACCAGCGAACGTAAGCACGTTGGTTTTGTGCACCAGTGTCAGGTGCTTGCGCGTGCGCGTGGCGGCAAGTTCAAATGCGTAACGCACACAACGCTCTACGCCGCGAGCAGTGTTCACACTTCCCTGCGTTGCAACTTCGTGCGGTGTCCCCTTGCGTAACACGCCGCCTTCACCCGCATACGAACCTTCTGTGTTTTCGCGAATCACAACAAACTCGTGCGGCGTGGTGTGGCCTGGCGCAGTTCCCGCGAACGGGCGCTGATTGATGTACAAGTCCAATTCGAAACGCATCTTCAACAACAAGCCACGTTCGATAACACCTGGCGGCACATCGGGGGTACCAACAGCGCCCAACAAAATCGCATCAAACTGGCGAAGCTGATCGAGCGTTGCGTCCGACAACACTTCGCCGTCGCGCAAGTACCGCGCACCACCCAAATCAAACGAGGTGAGATCCAACTTCACGCCGGCAGCATCAATAACTTTCAGCGCCTCGGCAACAACTTCTGGCCCAATTCCATCGCCACCAACTACGGCAACTCGATGTCCCTTTTTCGACG
>CAINLH010000044.1 GCA_903850275.1 uncultured Acidimicrobium sp. | reverse complement strand
GGCAATGGATTTTGCCTCGGTCCATGGTTTGAAACTGAAACCAAGCGTGTGCATGTCGCTGTCGGAACGAACACCTGGATACCTGAAGAGGTCCCATGTGCCTCCGAGGTCCTCGCGGCCTTCAAGAATCACATACGAACGATCTGGGCACATTGTCTGCAGGTGATAACCGGCGCCAATACCCGAGAGCCCTGCACCGACGATGACTACATCAACATGTTCTGTATTCATCAATCAACCTCCACTGCTCGCAGCCGTTATGGCCCACAACGCAACCCTAATATTCGGGCACTATTGCCCAATTATTGAGCGTGCACTGAGCGACTTTGGGCCTTATCGCCTACGCTTACTAGCCGTGAGTACGGCCCCCCATCGTCTGCAACTGGAAGCAATCGTGCGCGGTTTTGGCACCACCCCCGGTGGCCTTCTGCCCGCATTGCACGCCCTGCAACATGCTGCTGGATACATCGACCGCGACCTCATCGACGTACTTGCAGACACATTCAATATTTCGGTAGCCGAAGTGCACGGCGTGATCACGTTCTATAAAGACTTCCGCACCACACCGCCAGCAGGCCCAATTGTTCATGTTTGCCGTGCAGAGGCATGCCAGGCCCGTGGAGGCCGCGAGGTGTGGGAACGCGCTCAGGCAAAGGGCGAAGGCAAAGCCGTTGTCGTGGAAGAAGTGTTCTGCTTAGGTCACTGTGCCCTTGGGCCAGCCGTTGCAGTGGACGGACACCTGATGGGTGGCGTCACAACCAAAACGATCGACACCATCATCGGTAACGCAATTGCTCGCAAACCCTTGCCCGAATCAATCGACTCGTGCGGCGATGGCGTGACTGTTTATGTACCTCGTGACGCAGCATCGCGTGCAGCAGGCAGCGACGAAGTAGCAAGCGTGCTTGCACAAACACCAGGCGTGCGCGTGGTGCGAAACGGTTCATGGGGCATGTTGTGGCTCGAGCCAATGATTGAGGTAGTCGTTGATGGCACCCGAATTGCATATGGACCGGTACAAGCAACCGACATTCCAAAACTGTTGAAGGCCGGGTTGCTGACTGGTGGCGATCACAAGTTGCGCCTTGGCCCGACAATGCAACTGCCGTGGATGCAACGCCAACAGCGGGTCACGTTCCAACGTGTTGGTTTAGTCGACCCTCGCTCGGCTGCCGACTACGAGGCCAACGGCGGAATTGCAGGGCTACGACGAGCAATTGGAATGACGCCAAGCGCAGTTGTCCAAGAAGTTACAGACAGCGGTTTGCGCGGCCGCGGTGGCGCAGCGTTTCCTACTGGCATCAAATGGAAAACCGTGCTCGAGACAACCGACGCCACGAAGTACATCGTGTGCAACGCCGACGAAGGCGACAGCGGCACCTTTGCTGACCGCATGCTGATGGAAGGCGACCCATTCATGCTGCTTGAAGGCATGACCATTGCAGGCTTCGCCGTTGGCGCAAGCGAGGGCTACATCTATGTTCGCAGCGAATACCCAGAAGCAATTGAAGCCCTGAATGAAGCCGTCAAGGCTGCAACTGCACAGGGTTGGCTCGGGGAAAGCGTGCTCGGCACCGACTTCTCCTTCTATATTCACGTGCGTGTTGGCGCGGGCTCTTACGTCTGCGGCGAAGAAACCGCACTGCTGGAAAGCCTGGAAGGCAAGCGTGGCGTCGTTCGTGCAAAGCCACCACTTCCCGCACACGTTGGCTTGTTCGGCAAACCAACAGTGATCAACAACGTATTAAGCCTTGGAACAGTGCCGGCGATCCTCGCCGACGGCGCAGCAGCATACGCAGCGCTTGGCGTTGGACGAAGCCGCGGCACGCAAGTGCTGCAGTTGGCCGGCAACATTGCGCGCGGCGGAATTTTTGAAACTGCATTCGGAACAACGCTTGGCGAAGTGGTCAACGATCTGGGCGGCGGCACAGCCAACGGTCGTCCAATTCGTGCAGTTCAAGTTGGCGGCCCGCTAGGTGCCTATATCCCTACAACCCGTTTTGATTTGCCGTTCGACTACGAGGCCTTCGCAGCAGCAGACGCCATTGTCGGTCACGTCGGCATCGTGGTGTTTGACGACACGGTGGACATGCCCGCCCAGGCCCGCTTCGCTATGGAGTTCTGTGCGGTTGAAAGTTGCGGCAAATGCACACCATGCCGCATCGGCAGCACCCGCGGCGTAGAACTGATCGACAAAATCACCGCAGGCATAGACCGCAGTGCCAATATTGATGTGTTGGTCGACCTCTGCGAAGTAATGGCAGACGGTTCGCTCTGCGCAATGGGTGGGCTCACGCCACTACCTGTGCGCAGCGCACTCAACAATTTCACAGAAGATTTTCACCGTACGGTTGGAGCCAAGAAATGACATTGATGGATCACGATCTCGGCACACCTCGCCCGCGCACAACCTCGCGCGACCAAGTTTTGCAAACGGTCGAACTCACCATCGACGGACAAACGATCTCCGTAGAAGAAGGCACCAGCGTGATGCGCGCAGCGGCACTGTGCGGCGTGGATGTGCCCAAACTGTGTGCAACCGAAAGCCTCGACCCATTTGGCTCGTGCCGTTTGTGCTTGGTCGAAATCGACGGACGCAAGGGCACACCAGCCTCGTGCACCACGCCTGTTACGCCTGGCATGTCGGTTAAAACACAATCGCCAAAACTCGAGCGCCTGCGTCGCGGAGTGATGGAGCTGTACATCAGCGACCACCCACTCGACTGTCTTACCTGCGCTGCCAATGGCGATTGCGAATTGCAAGACATGGCCGGCGCCGTGGGCCTTCGCGACGTGCGATACGGCTACGAGGGCG
>CAINLH010000043.1 GCA_903850275.1 uncultured Acidimicrobium sp. | reverse complement strand
CTCGACATCACCCATTCCGGGTAGTTGCGCATTGCAACCGCAACGCGGTCGCCTTTTTTCACTCCATACGTATTGACGAGCAGGTTGGCAAGCCCATCCACCTGGTCCATTGCCTGCGTAAATGTCCATGTCTCGCCCTCGTACACGAGAAATGTTTTGTCGCCGTGGCCGCGCGCGCCCGCAAAAATTTGCCCAAGATGAGCAGGTGCATTTTTAAACACCTGCATTTTCACGCCACGAATGTCGGCGTCGATCAATTCAAAAATTTGTCCAGGCGCAGTTACTGCTGCGTTCGCTTCTTGCCACGACATTGCCATGTTGTTATCCCCCGTGTTGTTTTTGCTCTAGTGCAGTTGGCGTGGAGCTGAGGGGAATTGAACCCCTGGCCTGTACATTGCGAACGTACCGCTCTGCCAACTGAGCTACAGCCCCGTATTGCTGTCAAACCCTAGCGGGGGGCGGGTATTTGGGGCCTAGCGGCGGAACTGGCCGAGGTAGCGCTCGTTGTCGCGCTTGATGCGCATCTGGACGAGCACGTAGCAGTAGCCGATCAACGCAAGGAAGCTTGCGGTGAACAGATAAACAAATGCCGAGCCGCCAGTGGTGGCAGCAAGGAACAGCGAAACGACAACGGTGCCGGCAAGACCAAGCACGGTGTTTTGGCGGCGCTGACGAACTAGTGCCTGGGGCGTAAGTGCCATGGCTGGGCGATGGTGACGGGCACCTTCTGGGCGCACGAGCGCACCGGTCATGTTGCTGAGAGGGCCCGGCTGGCGCTGCATGCGAGGCGATGGGGCAAGTGGGCGAGCCATGCCACGAAGCTGAGCCTGTGGGTAGCGGCCGCCAGCGTTTTCTAGCGAGTTCAATTGCTTACGAAAGTTAGTTACCGAGTTTGCAGGCGAGCCGTTGAGGCGGGCACGCACGAGTGGCGGCAACAACACGGCCAACCAGGCGGCACCAACGATTAACAAAATCAGTTTGCTCATGCGGGTCTTGATTGTATTACAGAATTGCTACAAACAGGACAGTTAGCGCCAAGAAACTTGCTCGTCATTTTTGTAAACCCTTACAAAATAAGGGTTAGAGCGATTCCCGGGCGTACGGGCCGCTGCGCCCACCCGTCTTTTCCCACAGTGCCAGATCGGCGATGACCATGCCCTTGTCGGCGCTCTTGCACATGTCGTAGATCGTGAGCGCGGCAACGGAGCACGCGTGCAGTGCTTCCATCTCTACCCCAGTTCGGTCGACGGCATCGACAATGGCCTCAATCGCCACGTGGTCGGCCTCCACCGAAAAGTTGACGTGCACCGCGCTCAAATGCAGCGGGTGACACAACGGGATCATGTCGCTGGTTCGCTTGGCGGCTTGTATGCCAGCAACCCGGGCCACGGCAATGACGTCGCCCTTCTTCACCTCGTGGTTTGCAATTGCCTTCGCCGTTGCGGGCAACATCATCACCTTGCAACGCGCAACGGCCCGCCGGTGCGTTGGTTCCTTCGGCGTCACGTCCACCATTCGCGCCTTGCCCGCATCGTCCAGGTGTGAAAACTGTGGCTCGGTCATCTGCTCATCCACCAATTTGGCTCATCGAGCGACGTGGGCGCACGAAGGTGACGTTTCCAATGTTGTGCCCCGCCCACTTGGTGCCAACTGCGCGCTGAATTTCGGCAGCAATGGCATCGTCGTCGGCACCATTGCGAAGCATCACGCGCAAATCAAACTCGTTCGTTGCAAATAAGCATGTGCGGAATTGGCCGTCGGCCGTCAAACGCACGCGGTCGCAGTCGCCACAAAATGGTTTCGTCACAGTCGGTATCACGCCAACCGTTCCCTTTCCATCCAGGTAGCGCCAACGATCGGCCGGTGCTGCACCGCGCGCTGGCATCAACTCCAGCGGGTACACCTTCGAAATTGCAGCAACGATTTCTTCTTGTGAAAACACCTGCGCGTTTTCCCACGTGCCCGATGCATCGAGCGGCATGAACTCGATGAACCGAACTTCGATCCCCTTGTCGCGACCGAATGTTGCGAGGTCGACAATCTCATCGTCGTTAATACCCCGCTGAACCACCGCATTTATTTTGACCGGTGAGAAACCAGCATCGATTGCGGCATCAATTCCGTCTAGAACATGTTCCAATTCGTCGCGACGCGTCATTTCAAAGAAGCGATCCTTCTTCAGCGTGTCCAAACTGATGTTGATGCGGGCAAGCCCAGCATTGCGCAGCTCTTGCGCAATCAGTCGCAGCGTTGCGCCGTTCGTCGTGATTGCCAAATCGATTGG
>CAINLH010000042.1 GCA_903850275.1 uncultured Acidimicrobium sp. | reverse complement strand
TGTTTCCTGCATGCAAGCGAACTTCGTCTGCGTTGTTGGCCAACTTGATACCGCCAGCTTTGCCGCGGCCACCAACCTGCACTTGCGCCTTTACAACCACCGGATACTTGGCGGCCTCTGCTTCGCGCACCGCTTCGTCAACAGTGACAGCAACACCGCCCGCCGAAACTGGACTGTTGAATTTGGCAAAATACTGTTTGCCTTGATATTCGAATAAATCCATGAGACTTCTTTCTCTATTGTTCGCGAGCGTCGAGTGCTTGCTCGAGCCACGTTGCGATGTCTTTTAATGAAGAACCGGGGCCAAAGATTTCGCCCACTCCCTGTGCGCGCAGTTCTCGCGCGTCGGCATCGGGAATAACGCCGCCACCAAACACCAATACGTCGCCCAATTCGCGCGAGCACAGCTCTTCCATCACCCGCGGGAACAACGTGAGATGCGCACCCGACAACAGCGAAAGGCCAACCGCATCCACGTCTTCTTGTAGTGCGGTTTCGGCAATTTGCTCTGGCAACTGATGAAGGCCGGTGTAAATCACTTCAAAACCATGGTCGCGAAGCGCGCGAGTAATGGTTTTGGCGCCACGATCATGCCCATCCAGGCCAGGCTTAGCCACGACAACTCGGTAAGGACGCTTCACGAGTACATAACCTTACGCCCTCAGGCGTGACCGATACCAACCCGCCAATTAGCCCGCGTCGTGGCAAATCTGGGCCACACTTACGGGATGGCATTACCCACCTTGCGCTCACCGCTTGCACGAGCAACCGTGCCGATATTGGCTGGTATCGCCTTTTTCGCGGTCCTTGGTGGAATCACCTGGATCATGGCGACATTTGCCACAGATCGCGCAGAGGTCTCGATCGATGCCGGCAACCGAACATTTGTGGTCGGAAACGTTTCGGATATTGCCCAATCGATTCGCGAAAACGGCCCCGTGCTCTTCCCCGATCTTCGCGATGCCAGTGGCAAGCGCTCCATCATCATCGAACACAACGGAACCATCGATGCCAAGGGTTGGCAGGTGTACTACGCCTACCCCGCCGACAAAACGGTGGATTGTTTAGTAACGCAAATCGAGAAAACTCACACATTCACCGATTGCACGGGCCGAACACTGCAGGTTGATCAATTGCAGGCGCCGCTCGATGTGAGGCCAATCGTCGAAAACAAAACCACACTGCTCATTGATTTACGCGGCACGCCAACGCCGTAAATTTACTGCTTCATTTTTTTGAGTGGAGCCCAAGCCAACGAAAGATGTTTCGTTCCCACCAAGCGGAACCTAATTGATGCTTCTGCTTTTTCGCCCTGGCCGCGAATATCAATGATGATGCCCTCACCAAACGTTGGATGCTCGATGTCGTCGCCAATTGCAAAATCGTGATTGAGGGATTGCGCGACACTTTGCGAAACAGGAGCCACCGAGGTGTTATGGCGATTGAGCCTCTGTGTCGGTGCATAACCGCGGTCTTCACGTGACCGGAAGCTATATCGCTCGGCATCTGCGCCAGAGTCAAAACTTCCTTCGCGCTGAATAAGTTCTTCGGGAATCTCGTCGAGAAAGCGTGATGGCGGGTTGTACTGGGTGTTGCCAAACAAACTGCGGCTCCACGCATGGCTTAAGACCAACTGCTCTTTTGCGCGCGTAATACCCACGTATGCAAGCCTGCGTTCCTCTTCTAACTCCACAGCGTCGGTCAGGGCTCGATTGTGCGGGAAGATGCCCTCTTCAACGCCCACGATGAACACCACGGGATATTCCAGGCCTTTTGCAGAGTGCAACGTCATCAGCGTGACATGGTTGTTGGAATCCAGTTTGTCTGTGTCGGCAACAAGTGCAACTTGTTCCAAAAACTCGTCAACCTGCGTGAATTCGTTTGCAACGCCAATCAGTTCGAGCACGTTTTCTTCGCGCCCTGCCGACTCGACTGTGTTCTCTGCCGC
The DNA here is from genome assembly GCA_903850275.1 of uncultured Acidimicrobium sp. Taxonomy (GTDB): domain Bacteria; phylum Actinomycetota; class Acidimicrobiia; order Acidimicrobiales; family Ilumatobacteraceae; genus UBA3006. Next base: position 4,838 of record CAINLH010000042.1, on the reverse strand, counting down.
AAGTTCGCGCAGGTAACCGCTGGATTCGAGCGCGTGGCGCAACACATTGGCCGGGCCATCCGCAAGCATCGACTGACATTCGTCTATCAGCAAGTTGAAGGCGTTGATGCCCTTCTGCGCTGCTGCACCTACGCCTGCGGCGGCAGCCTGACGAAGCGCTACGGCAAACGAAACACCCGTCTCGTGAGCGAATGCATCGATCTTGCCTACCGACGTATCGCCAATGCCGCGCTTGGGCACGTTAAGCACGCGCTTAATGCTCACTTCGTCTAGCGGGTTTGCTGCCAAACGCAAATATGCAAGCGCGTCTTTTACCTCGCGCCGGTCGTAGAACTTCGTGCCGCCAATCACTTTGTAGGGGACGCCCGCGTAGATGAGCGCTTCTTCCATCACGCGGCTCTGCGCGTTGGTGCGGTAAAAAATGGCAAGTTCACTCCACATTCGATGGCCGCTGTCGTGCTGCTGCTTCAATTGCGAGACAACCCAACGCCCCTCGTCGTGTTCGTTGTCGGCGTAGTACCGAACAATCTTTTCGCCCTTACCCAAATCCGTCCACAGCTCTTTAGGTTTTCGCTCGACATTGTTGGTGATGACCGCATTGGCCGCATCCAAAATGGTTTGGGTGCTTCGGTAGTTCTGTGCCAGCACCACCGTTGTCACTTCGGGAAACGCGGTTTCAAACTCCAGAATGTTGCGGAAGTCGGCGCCTCGAAATCGGTACACACTCTGGTCGGTGTCACCCACAACACACACATTGTGGTGAAGCGCGCCAAGCATCAGCACGATGGCGTTTTGCGCCATGTTGGTGTCCTGGTATTCGTCGATCAAAATATGTTTAAAGCGTTCCTGATATGAGCGAAGCACCTCGGGGTGCTGGCGAAGCAAGCGCACGGTGTTGGTGAGTAAATCGTCGAAATCCATTGCCCCGTTGCGCTCTAAGCGCTTCTGGTATTCGCGATAGACGTCGACATATTTTGCGTCGATCGAGTTGTCAACCTTGGATGCTGCGTCATGCGGAATAACCAATTCGTTTTTCCACAAACTTATGCGCGCTTGCACACCACGCGCCGTGTAGCGCTTCGGGTCGAGGCCGAGGTCTCGAATGCAATAGCCAACTAAGCGCTGCGAGTCGGATTGATCGTAAATAGAGAACGTCTTTGGGTATCCAATGTGCTCGGCTTGGGCGCGCAGAATTCGAACGCACGCCGCGTGAAACGTGCTGACCCACATTTGCTTTGCAACAGGGCCAACAAGTGCCTCTACGCGCTCTCGCATTTCCTGGGCAGCTTTGTTGGTAAATGTGATTGCCAAGATATTCATGGGGTGCGTGCCCTGCGCAATGAGATGCGCAATGCGCTGCGTCAATACCCGAGTTTTGCCAGAGCCCGCGCCGGCAACAACCAACAGCGGGCCACTTGGATGCACCACTGCATCTCGTTGGTCGGGGTTAAGTGCAGCCAGATCTATGGCTGTTGGGGGTTGAGAATGCGACACTGACTACGAGCGTTGCACAATTCGCACGGGCAGTTTGCGTGGCCCGCGTACCTGACCGAGGCTCCAGGTGACGGCGCCTGGGTCGGCTAATTCAAATTTGGGAAAGCGGTTGATGAATACTTCAACGGCAATGCGCAATTCGAGCCGTGCGAGGTTAGAGCCCAAGCAACGATGAATGCCCAAACCAAATGCAACGTGCCTATTCACTTCGCGGTCGATGATCACGGTGTCGGCGTTCTCGAACACGTCTGGGTCGCGGTTGGCGGCGGGGAACGGAAGCAGAACAGAGTCGCCTTGTTTCACTGGGCAGCCACCGATTTCTGCATCTTGGCTGACGATGCGAGCCATGGTTACAGGTGCGTATGCACGCAACAACTCTTCAATCGCGGTTGGCAACAACTCGGGTTCGGCAACCATGCGGGCCAAGTCGGATGGGTGATGCGCTAAGTGCCAGATGGACGAACCGATGGAGCTCCATGTGGTGTCAATGCCGGCGACCATGAGCAAAATGATGGTGCCAACAACGTGCGTCGGCGACAACGGTTGATCGTAAATCTTTGCATTGAGCAAGAACCCGATGAGATCGTCTTTCGGGTTTTCGATGTGGTCTTGCACATGCTTCGCCAAATATGCATCTAGTTTTTCGAAACCTGCGCGACGATCGCCGAATTCGGCACCAATTTCTTCAAGTACCAAGTGAACGGTGTCGCGGAAGTAGTCGCTGTCTTCAAGCGGAAGCCCAAGCATGCGGGCAATGACATAGACCGGAATGTTTTGTGCGTACTGCACCGCAGCGTCGACCACATCAAGGCCTTCAAGGTTGTCAATCAGTTCGTTGCACAAGCGTCGAATTTCGGGCTCCCACTCGGCAACAACTTGTGGGCTGAATGCAGGCAACAACAAACGCCTTGCATCGGCGTGAAATGGTGGGTCGGAAGTAATGGGTGGAGCGCCGCCAATTGGTGCAGTGGATATCCATTCTTCGCGAGGTGGCTTGTTTGCCAACACCGCACCTTCGGAAGAGAAATGATCGGTATCGCGTGCGATTGCAGAAATGTCTTCGTGACGAACGGGCAACCATGCTCCGCCATAACGATCGGTGTGTGCAACGGGGCAAGTTTGGCGAAGTTCGTCCCAAATTTGGTGCGCTTGTTGGTTGTACGCGGGATCGGCGTGGTCCCAGTCTGTCTGCCAATTTTGTGCTGGTTTTACCGTTGCCATGCCCAAATGTTACTCGTGGGTGGGGCAGACTTTTGGGTCGTGGCGTCCTTCTTTATCTTGCTCCCCCCTTCTGAAGGCAAAGCTGAGGGAGGGCTAACAACAAAACCTTGGCGCGAAACATCAGGAGCGTTTGGCAAACAACTTTCCGCACAACGAACCGAACTTGTGCAACGTTTAGTAACGCTAAAAGGCGGCGACGAAAAACTTCTTGGCGTAAAAGGCGTGCACCTCGGCAGAGCACGTGCGGCCAATGCGCATCTCAAAGGCGCACCATCACTGCCCGCGTTCGAGCGCTACACCGGCGTGGTCTGGGACCACCTCGATCTCTCGACGCTTACTGCCCCGCAACGCACTCGTGCCCTGCGCAGCATTGTGGTTATTTCGGGTTTGCTTGGCGCCGTTCGCGCCGACGACCCAACACCGGACTATCGCTTGAAAATGGGCGCTCGCATGGCCCCCATGGGCCTTGTCTCGCGCTATTGGCACGATCACCTTTCGGCCGTGCTCAACAAAGCCTTTGCCGGTTCCACCGTGATCGACCTGCTCCCGAACGAACATCGGGCAGCGTTCACTGCCGACACCGAAAAGATTGCCAACTACTTTGTGGTTGGCCTCAACGAAAAAACAGGCAAGGCTGGCGGCCACGATGCGAAGGCGGCCAAAGGTCGGTTGGCTCGCCACATTTTGACAACCGGCACTTCGCCAGCGGGAGCACTGAAGTCGTTGAAGAGTTTTCGTGACCCGCGATTTGTCGTCGAAATTGACTGATTAATTCTTCAGCAATTTTTGGCGCAAGAAATCAAGCACGCGAACCACGCCGTCTTCTTGTATCTGTTCCGTCAATACCGAATGATCGGCTTTGGTTGACGATGCAAATTCGACAGCGACAAAAGCATCCCCCAACAATTTGCGCAACGATTCGAAACGAGTGCCAACAAGCTTGTCGCCAGTGAAACGAAGCCCAAGCACCTGACAGCCCGCTTCGGCCCGTTGCTTCACGATCAGTTCGTCATCTGGGCTCAAGTTGAGATCGGCTGCACGTGCTTTGCCAAGCGCGAAAGGCATGCTTGGCTGCGACAGCACGGGAGCAACCATGATGTCGTCCACCATCATTCCAAGTGCAAAACCGCCGCTGAAACACATACCGATTGCGCCAACACCTACGCCACCAACCTCTGCATGCAACGACTTAGCCAAAGCACGCAACCACGCAATGACGGGCGAAGTTTGGCGCATTGCCATGGTGGTGAACTCTCGCGACACACAGATTTTGCTCATGGATGAAGCGATGTACTTCCCACTTGGGGCACGACCAACTTCGCCAACCAACAACGGCATCACCACAGTGAAGCCAGAACTAACAACGCGTTCGGCAAATTGCAAAACCGCAGGAGTAATTCCTGGAATCTCGTGAACAACGATCACTGCCGGACCGCTTCCCTTGCGATACGTAGCGTGCGATATTCCGGCAGCCGTAAACGAGCCGCTCTTCCAACCTGTTAACTCGACAACCTTTGACATGGCTAAAACTTACTTCGGCCGAGCAACCCCAACTACACGCGACCACGACACTGCGCTGATCTTGACAACATCGCCAGTTCGCGGCGCGTGCACCATTTGCCCGTTACCCACATACATACCAACGTGGTGAATTGGGTATCCGCTAAAGACAAGGTCGCCCGGCTGAATCGCGGCGGTGGGAATTCGGGTGAGCCCCGCGTATTGCGTGCGCGATGTACGCGGAATGCCTACGCCAGCTACCCCCCACGCATAAGAAGTAAGACCAGAGCAATCGAATGCGTTGCCGGGCGACTTGGCGCCGAACACGTAGCGCACACCCAATTGGCCGACCGCGGCCTTAATTGCAACACCTGCCTTCGACGATGGTGGCGCAACGTTTGCATATTTTGCACCCTTAAATTTTGCTGCCTCAGCCTGTGCGGCCTCAAGTGCCGCAGATTCTCGGCGCTGCCGCTCGCTGCGCAGTGCCGAACCAAGTTCTCGCTCTGCTGCCGACTGCATCGCCTCGTATGTGCTTGCTAACGACTCTGCCGCATTTAAACGCGATACCGCGTAGTCGGCTGCACTCTCGGCTTTTTTGCGTTGCTTCTCCAGCGTCGCTC
>CAINLH010000041.1 GCA_903850275.1 uncultured Acidimicrobium sp. | reverse complement strand
GCCGTCGGTACCAACTGCATTAACGGTGCCAAATGTGAAGTCGAGCAAGTGCCACACCAAATACGCAAGCACGATGATTCCCGACCAACGCATGGTGCGGCTTGCAAACTTGGCAACCTGATAATCGCGCGGCCCCTGATATTTCACTGCTCGCGCGTGGCGATTGAGGCGCGTAAGCGACCAAGCAGCATGCAAGTGCAAAATCAACATGGTGACCAAGCCGCCGCGAAGAATCCACAGCATCACTTGCTTCGGCAAAATTGGGTACAACAGTTCCTGCAAGAACTCGGCGTAGTGATCGAGGGCCGATGCACCCATGTACATCTTCAAGTTGCCGATCATGTGGAACAAAACGAAGCCCATCATCGCGATGCCCGAGATGGCCATCACATACTTCTTGCCAACCGCGGTGGAATACAGGTCGATCAAAAATGGGCGTTTGCGCCGTGCCCGTGTTGCGGTGCCCGTTACGGGTGCCCGCCCAAGGCCAGTAGTTGTTGAGGTTTGAGACATAAGGATCGACATCACGCTAGTTCTGCCACCAAGACGGTGAGGAACCCATCCCTCGGCATACCTATATATAGGTACCGCTCGAGGCGTGAACATGGTCTCACTTTCGGGCTAATTGTGGGAATTTCGCCCCAAGGCGCCCAGATTCTCTACACTTTGCGAGACACATTCCACAGGCTCCCAATCAGGGCGGGCCTCACAATCATTAACGGAGAAATCACACGTGACGTCACTATTCGCATCCGAAGGCGGCTGGCAAACATTCACCCTTAAAGGCGGTGAATGGGCAATCCTCGGTCTTTCCGGCGGCGCCGCCATTCTTGCCTTGCTCGTCGGCTGGTTCCTAGCCGTACAGGTCTTGAAAGAAGATCAGGGCACAGCAAAAATGCAAGAGATCGCTCGCGCGATTCAAGTTGGTGCTTGGGCATATCTCAAGCGCCAGTTCCGCACCATCGGGATGATCCTCATCCCCGTTGGCGCAGTGGTCTTCCTCACTTCAGTTGCAATCGATAAGCCAGGCGGCGGTTCGGCACTCAGCTTTGTTGAGTCCGGCATCTACCGCACACTTGCATTCATCTTGGGTTGTGTTGCTTCCGGTCTCACCGGTTACATCGGCATGACACTTGCAACGCGCGGCAACGTGCGCACTGCAGCGGCCGCAACTCGTGGCTCCATGAAAGATGCACTGCAGGTTGCGTTCCGCACCGGTGGTGTTGCAGGTATGTTCACCGTTGGTCTTGGTTTGCTCGGTGCAACCGTCATCATCGCGTTGTTCCAAAACACTTCGTCAGCAATGCTCGTTGGCTTCGGCTTCGGCGGTTCGCTCTTGGCATTGTTCCTCCGCGTTGGCGGCGGCATTTTCACCAAGGCAGCCGACGTAGGCGCCGACTTGGTGGGCAAAGTTGAAGCAGGAATCCCAGAAGACGACCCACGCAACCCTGCAACCATTGCAGACAACGTGGGTGACAACGTGGGTGACTGTGCCGGTATGGCTGCCGACTTGTTCGAAAGCTACGAAGTAACACTCGTTGCCTCGATCATCTTGGGTGTTGCTGCATTCAACGCAGTTGGCCTTAACCCAGCGCTTGGTTTGGTGTTCCCACTTGCTGCTCGCGCCATCGGCGTGATCGCATCAATCGCTGGTGTGTTCGCAGTGCGCGCACGCGAAGGCGAGACCAACGCGTTGAAGCCAATCAACCGTGGCTTCCTCACAGCAGGAATCATTACGGTCATCGGCACCTTCTTGTTGGCCCAGTACTACGTAGGAAACCCAGAAATGGGCACAACCGAATTTGGTGAAAAAGCAGTAACCATGTCCAACATCGGCCTGCGCTTGTTCGGTGCAGTTGTTATTGGTTTGGTTCTTGCACAAGTACTCAGCCGTCTCACCGAATACTTCACTGGCACCGAGTACGGCCCAGTGCAAGAAATCGCAGAAAGCACAGAAACTGGCCCAGCAACTGTTGTTCTTTCGGGAACAGCATCGGGCCTCGAGTCGTCGGTGTACGCAATCTTGTGCATCGCAGTGGCCCTTGGCGCAACCTTGTGGCTCGGCGGCGGAAGCATCCAGTTCTCCTTGTACCTCGTCGCATTGTGCGGCATGGGTATGTTGGCAACAACTGGCGTCATCGTTTCTGAAGACACTTTCGGCCCAGTATCCGACAACGCTGCAGGAATTGCAGAAATGGCTGGCGAACTCGAAGGCGAAACCGGCAAGATCCTGGTCAGCCTCGACGCTGTTGGTAACACCACAAAGGCTGTAACCAAGGGCTTCGCAATTGGCTCGGCAGTTATTGCCGCAGTTGCATTGTTCGCTTCTTACATCGAAACGATTGCTGGAGAACTCAAGCTTGGTCTTGAAGGCGACGCAATCTTTAAGGCAGCAGAAACACAGATCAACGTCTCCGATGTAAAGACCTTCATTGGTCTGCTCATTGGTGGTTCGGTTGCAATGATGTTCTCGGCACTCGCCATTCGTGCGGTAGGCCGCACAGCAGGCGTAGTTGTGCAAGAAGTACGCAGCCAGTTCAAAGACGGCGGCATCATGGCCGGCACCAAGCAGCCGGACTACGGCCCAGTCATCGACATCTGCACCGCAGCATCGTTGCGTGAACTCACCACCCCAGCATTGTTGGCAGTACTTACGCCAGTAGTTGTTGGTTTCGGTATTGGTTACGCAGCACTTGGTGCATTCCTTGCAGGCGTCATCCTCACTGGTCAGCTCATGGCCAACTACCTCAGCAACGCTGGTGGAGCATGGGACAACGCCAAGAAGTACATCGAAGACGGTCACCACGGTGGCAAGGGTTCCGATGCACACAAGGCAGCCGTTATCGGCGACACAGTTGGCGACCCATTCAAGGACACCGCAGGCCCAGCCCTCAACCCGCTCATCAAGGTAATGAACTTGGTGGCATTGTTGATCTTGCCAGCAATCATCAACTTGAAGGACAACGACGCAGCACGCTTCGCCATCTCCGGCGTTTCGCTTGCCATCTTGGTTGTTGCAATTGCGTTCTCGCGTCGTAAGACCGCGAGCATGGTTGCCGCCTAGTACGTATCGATTCGATTCGGTGCTGAGTTTTCGTTTATGCGATACCTCAGCACCGAATGGATCACTTCAGTAGCGGCAGCAGTTTCCGCAAACAGCGAGTTGCAGTCACTCGCTTCCCAACACATCGTTGGACTCACTCAAGTAGTGACCGGTACGCCATTTGGCGACATCACCTACCACCTGCAATCCAGCAATGGCAAGGTTGTCTTTGCACCAGGTGAAGCACCTGAAGAGAACGTTCGATTTACCGAGTCGTACGAAACCGCAGTAGCAGTTTCCAATGGCACCTTGAACGCTCAAGAGGCGTTCATCAGTGGCAAAATCAAGTTTGTTGGCGATCACCAAAAGTTGATTGATGCGGGCGACTTGTTTGCCGCCCTCAACCCAATCTTTGAAGAAATCCGCCTCAGTACTTCGTACTAGTTCGTTTTACGAATAGAACGGGTTGGCCCCTGTTGAGTGATCGGTGAGGTCGCGCACCTTGACGATTGCCGGAATCTTCTCCGACACCATGGTGCCCACACCTTCCAACATGGTCTGCTTGCTCATCGAGCAACCATGGCAACCGCCGCCCATGGTGAAGTATGCAGTTCCCTCTTTGTCGTGACCGGCAAAGGTAACGAACCCACCGTGCGCTGCAAGCATTGGGTTCACTTCGGCAGTAACGATTGTTTCGATCTCGGCTGAAATCTCGTCGTCGTTGACGAGACCCTCAATCTTTGGCGCGATTGGCTTATTGGGGTTGCGAATGAGCAAACCCTGCGAATCGGAGTGATCGATTGTTGCGCCCTGGAAGCTCTCGACGTCTTTTGCCGGGATGATGATCTTGAGCCCGTCGATGGTGCGCACTTCGTCGCTGAATGCAGCCTTGGTGAAAAAATCGAAGGACAAGTCGTAGCGGAAATCTTCGCCTGGTTGCGACAAGATTTCGAGACGCAAGCCCAGTTGTGCGCCTTCGGTTTCGGCGTCGCGCAACTCGAGCAACTTGACGTGCGCAATGGGCGAAATGCTGACGATGGTGTTTGTCTTATCGACAGTGGAAGTATCTGTTGCAAAGGGGCTCACGAGAAACAGGATACCTGTGCGCATTGCCCGTGGTCCTCACGGGGATACAATGAATTTTCACGCACGGGGAGCTGGCTTATTGGCTGGCTGAGAGGGTGGCCACAAGCCATCGACCCGAATACCGGCTGGGTAATGCCAGCAAAGGGAACGCAACCGATGAACGCAACAAGTGCACATGACACCACCGCCCTCGTGGTTATCGGTGGCCTGCCGCCAAAACGTTCTGTCGTTCAGCATCTACCCCGCTACGACTTCGTGATTGCCGCCGACTCTGGGTTGCACGCAGCAATCGACTTGGGGTTGCGCGTGACGGCAGTTGTTGGCGACATGGACTCGGTCGACCCAGCGGTGCTCGCGGTTGCCGAAGTAACGGGCTCAGAAATTGAGCGTGTTCCGCGAGACAAAGACAACACCGATACCGAATTGGCCTTGCTCACCGCCGTTGCTCGTGGGGCACGAAGAATCACCTTGATTACTGGTGGCGGCGGAAGGCTCGATCACCAGCTTGGTGTGCTGGCAGTGATGCAGCACCCCGGACTAACCGAGTGCAGTGTGCAGGCTTTTTGGGACACGGCCCAGTTGCATTTGGTTCGTGGCCCGGGCTCGATCGAAATTACTGGCCCCGTCGGCAGCATCGTTGGCATCACGCCCGCTGGTGGAAACGCAGAAGGCATCAGCACGAGCGGCCTGCGCTGGACATTGCACAACGAATCATTACTGGCTTATTCCACTCGCGGGATAAGCAACGAGATGACCGAACCACAAGCAACGATCACCGTTACAAACGGCAACCTATTCGTCATTCAACCGAACGCCTTGGAGGGCTGACATGAAACGCATTTCCATTATTGCCGCAACACTGATACTTGCAAGTTGCGCTGCTTCGACAACCGACACATCCTCATCTACTTCCTCCCCCAGCGGCGATTCCGTAACGCTGACACTGCTTGCACACGAATCATTCACCCCAACCGAGGGGATCTTTGATGCATTTACTGAACAGACCGGCATCAAAGTGGAAATCGTTCGCTCGGGCGATGCCGGACAACTGGTTACGAAAGCAGCACTCACTTCCGGCAACCCCGAAGGAGACGTTCTGTGGGGGGTGGACAACACATTGCTCTCGCGTGCACTCGAGGCAGACGTGTTTGTCGCCTACGAAACTGCCAACACCCAGTTCATGAGCGAATC
>CAINLH010000040.1 GCA_903850275.1 uncultured Acidimicrobium sp. | reverse complement strand
GTTTTTTTGAACACAGGTAAACCATCAAGTTCGCCGATTGGATCTTCGAACTTTGGCCTAGACAAAATTTCGAGTGCGACGTCGACAGTTAGTTCGTCGGGGGCCATGCTGTCGGGGATGCCCGCTGTTTGTTCGCCGCAACGAATGTATGGGCCGAATTTGCCGGGGCGTGCCTCGATCATGTCGCCACTGACGGGATGCGGGCCGACATGAAATGCGTTGAGTGTTGCGGCATCAATGTTTTCGATGTTGTGTGCAACGAGTGGCTTCAGGCCAGGCAACTCTTTGCCGTTGCCAAAATAAAACTCGGCAAGCCAAGCATCGCGCACGCGGGTGCCGCCCGCAATTTCGTCCAGTTCTTCTTCAACAATTGCGGTGAACTTGAAATCGATGAGTGTGGTGAAGTGATCTTTCAGCAGGCGCACCACGGCGAAGGCAGTCCAGGATGGAACGAGCGCTTGGCCTTTCTTCCACACGTAGCCACGGTTGATGATGGTGCCCAAGATTGATGCATATGTAGAAGGACGACCGATGCCTTCTTCTTCCAGGCGCTTGACAAGGGTTGGCTCGGTATAACGCGCTGGAGGCGAGGTGTTGTGGCCAATGGCGTTGATGGACTCGATGGTGACGCCGTCGCCCACCTTCAGCGGCGGAAGTAGCGCCTCTTTTTCGTCTTCGGTTTCTTCTTCTACTTCTTGGTATGCCTGGCGGTAACCGGCGAACGTAATGGTGGTGCCGCTTGCGGAAAACTCGCAGTCGGCTGGTGCTGCGCCTGCGCTGACGCCGCCCATCTTGATGGTGAGCGTGGTGCCGTTGGTGTCGGACATTTGCGAGGCGATGGTGCGTTGCCAAATGAGGCGATAGAGCGCCAGTTCGTTGGCACGAAGTTCGTTGGCAAGTTGGTCGGGGCTGCGAAGTGGAAGCGCTGGACGAATTGCTTCGTGAGCCTCTTGCGCATTTTTCACTTTTGATTTGTATTCGCGTGGCTCTGTTGAAAGGAATGGCTTGCCGTAGGTGGTTTCAATTTCGCTGCGCACCGCAGCAAGTGCCTCGGCTCCAAGCGTTACTGCGTCGGTACGCATGTAGGTGATGTAACCCGCTTCGTACAACCCCTGCGCAAGGCGCATGACTTCGCTTGCGGTGATGCGCAACTTGTTGCCGCCCTCTTGCTGCAAGGTGCTGGTCATGAACGGCGCGCGTGGCGACTTGCGGTATGGCTTCTCTTCAACGCTGCGCACGTCTAGCGTGATGCCTTGCAGGCCTGCGGTCAGTTGTTGGGCGCGCTCTTCATTAATAACGACAACGCCGTCTTTGGCAATGCCTTTGTCGCTGAAGTCTTTGCCGGTTGCAATGCGCACGCCGTCGACGCTGATGAGCGTGCCAGTAAATGATGGTTGCGTTGCGGTGACCGCCTCGAGATCCCAATAGGCAGCCGACACGTGAGCCATGCGCTCTTGTTCGCGCTCGACGACCAAACGAATGGCTGGGCTTTGCACTCGGCCTGCCGACAAACCACGGTTTACTTTGCGCCACAAGATTGGTGACACTTCGTAACCAAACAAACGATCCAAAATGCGTCGCGCTTCTGCCGCGTCCACAAGCTTGTAGTCGATTTCGCGAGGGTGGGCGATGGCTTCGTCAATTGCGGCCTTGGTGATTTCGTGAAACACCATGCGCTTGGTCTCTACTTTTGGCTTCAGGTATTCGAAAAGGTGCGCGGCAATGGCTTCGCCCTCGCGGTCTTCGTCGGTTGCGATATAGAGGGCGCTGGCGGTTTTGAGCGCGGCTTTCAATTCCTTGATGATGGTGGAACCGCGCTCCGTCAGCTGATAGTTGGGCTTGAAGCCGTTGTCGACGTCGACCGAGAGGCCCTTGCTCGGGAGGTCGGCAATGTGGCCTACAGATGCGCGGACGTCGTAACCGTCACCGAGAAATTTGGCGATGGTTTTCGCTTTGGCGGGGGACTCGACGATGACGAGGGGCTTAGACATGACTTTTCATCGTTACGTTGTTTGACACGGCCTTGTCAAGGGTATCAACGTAAACCCAAATGCAGTAAGGGTTTAATTTCGCTAGCGTCACTAGTGAAATGACCGAACCGGCACATGAACTTTTCAAAATCGATGGAGTTGCTGGCATCGTGGCACTTGGTTGGAATGTGCGATTGAACGAGCACATGTTGGCAACTTCGCAAGATATTTCTCAACTTATTTCTACGCGTCGTGTTGGACGTGTGGGGCGAATTGATCGAGGTTGGAGCACCATTTTGCTCTCGACAACAGACAGCGAACGAGTGCGCAACATTGGTGCAGATGTTGCAGTAGGTGACTGGGTGTTGATCTCGGAAGACTTTGAACGAGTGGAGCATGTGTTGCCGAGAGGCTCGGCACTCACGCGTCGCGCATCGTCGGATGCGATGCGCGCCGAGTCGCATACAGTTGCCAGCAATGTCGACACCGTGCTGGTGGTGCAAGCGGCCTCGGGCGAAGTAAACCTTCGACGCATCGAACGCGAGTTGGTGTTGGCCTTTGATAGCGGTGCGCAACCGGTGGTGGTTTTCAACAAGCGCGACGAAATTGAACCCAATGCAGTTGCGGATTTGCTGGCCCAGGTGCAACCGGTGTTGGCAGGGGTGCCCGTGCATGTAGTGAGCGCGCGCACTGGTGAGGGCCTTGACGACCTTCGCGCCTATACCTATATATATGGCGCAGAAACGCCTGCCACGATTGCCCTGCTTGGCGCCAGCGGCGTGGGCAAGTCAACATTGGTCAATGCCCTATCGGGGCACGACGGGCAGGTAACAGGCGAGGTGCGCGAAGGCGACCAGCGCGGGCGCCACACCACCACGGCTGCCGAACTTGTGCGTTTGGCAAACGGCGGGTGGTTGGTAGATACGCCAGGTTTGAGGGCCGTGAGTCTGTGGATGAGTTCGAAC
>CAINLH010000039.1 GCA_903850275.1 uncultured Acidimicrobium sp. | reverse complement strand
TGCTTGCAGAACAGATGGAGCGCCTGCAGCGCGTTGCGCATCGGGTGGTGTGGGTAAACCCGCTGAAGGTGACGCCGGGTTATGCGCCCCTCGCCCGCGGAATGGCAGCCGCGCTGCCCTACATCGACGAGTTCGTCGAGGGCCACTCCATGGCCGCCTTGGAGCAACTTACACGGGTCATTTCCCACGATTGACTAGTACCTATGCGCGACTTACTGAACGACATCGATCGCTGGAAGAGCGAAGGCAAACGCATTGCCCTTGCGCGCGTGGTCGATATCGAAGGCTCTGGCCCGCGCGACCCTGGCGCGGCAATGGCCGTTAACCAAGATGGCGAAGTTGTTGGCTCGGTAAGTGGCGGTTGCGTCGAAGGCGCTGTTGTTGCCGAAGCACTTGGCATGTTGAACGGCGACAACCAACCGCGTCTCGTCACATTTGGTTACTCGGACGACGAAGCGTTTGCCGTTGGTTTGACGTGTGGCGGCATTATTCATCTCTTCTTGCAACCACTCACCTGGTAATTGACGTGTCGCTCTACCCTCTTTTTGCACAACGCACGCGCGAAAATAAGCCGGTTGCACTTGTGACGGTGATCGATGGGCCAAACATCGGCGCAATGATGCTGATCGCGCCCGGCATGGATGCGCAAGGAACACTTGGCGATTCCGAACTAGATCGCGTTGTTGCTCGCGACACGATTGGCGAAATTGAAGCAGGACGCACGAGCGTTCGGCATTACGGGCCAAACGGCCAAATCACTCCCGAGGATTTGTTGGACACGCCAACGGTGCGCGTGTTTATCGATGCATTTGCGCCACCGCCAGTGATGTGGATTTTTGGCGCAGTCGATTTCACTGCCGCGCTTGCCCGCGTTGCCAAAGTTCTTGGCTATTACGTAGTGGTATGCGATGCGCGCGAAGTGTTTGCAACACGTCGACGCTTCCCAATGGCAGACGAAGTGCTGGTGTCGTGGCCGGCACCACTGCTTGCAAGCCGAGGCAGCGACCTCGGGCCTCGCGACGCGGTATGCATTCTTACCCACGACCCAAAGTTTGATGTGCCAGCCATTCAGGGCTCACTTGCTACAAACGTCGGATATATCGGCGTGATGGGCAGCCGTAAGACACACGCCAAACGCCTCGAGCGGCTTGCCGAAGTTGGCGTGCATGGAGCAAAAGATCTAGATCGATTGCTTTCGCCAATTGGCCTCGACATCGGTGCTCGCACTCCCGAAGAAACCGCGATTTCGATTTGTTCAGAAATTATTGCGCGACGCACTGGCAGAAATGCCCCGTCGCTTCGTGATAGCAACGGCCCCATTCACCGTTAGCTATGCAATGGGGTCGGCGAACCGAACCCACGACGCAATTCGATCTTCCATCACGTGCAACTCCACGCTGCGACCGCTGTATGGAGTGTGCAAAATTGCGGTGTCGATGCCGAGGTAAATCGAGATATGGCCAGGCCTCCAAATAATGTCGCCCGGCTGTGCGTAACGAGCCTTGATTTGTTTCGCGCTTGAAAATTGCGATGTAGAGCCTCGCGGCAATGCAACACCTGCGCTCGACCACGCAAACGCCACGAGCCCCGAACAATCCAACGCCACGTCGGCCTGCGCACCATTCGCTTTGTACGGAACACCCAACTGCGTGAGGCCGGCCATCAACGCGCGTTGATGCGCAACATCTGCGCCGCGCCAAGCGCGCTGCATTGAACGCACGTCTAAACCAAGGAAGTTGGCCACCTGCACGGCCAGGTCATCGGCAAGCGAAAGATAAAGGTCGTAGGCGTCCAAGTCGCGTTTGTCGGCAAATTTGTCGATCGCTACGAGCGCCCTGGTTGCGCCTGTGGCAATCAGTGCCTCTTGCTCGTCTCCCATGCGTGCGGCGTCTGCAGGGCCTGCCAGTGCGCCTACCGCGGCAACGGCAAGCGCCAACGCAACGACGTGTCGGCGGAAACGAGCCAGTCGGGGGTGTGGATATGCGCAAGTAAGGGTCATGGTGAGGGGTTTGCCACGGGAACCTGTCTGGGCCGGGGGGCGGGCCAGATCGCGGTGCGAATAATCGCTATGTGACGACTGGATTACAGTATATGTAACCAAATCGTAATATTTGGGGATCCTGTCAAACCCTGTAAACATAAGGCTTATGGCCGCATCATCGCCCGAACGCGGCACCCTCGCAGTGCTCCTCGCGGCAGGTGCGGGCACCCGATTTATCGGGCCAACACACACGCTGCACGCAATAGCGCGGGGCCGGCAAGTGTGCGCCTGGGCGCTTCAAGCATTGCTCGAATCCTCGGTTGGCCCTGTGCTGATTGTCGAAGGGGCAACGCCAATCCAGTTGCCTCCCGACTTAAGCAAGGCTGCACTCGTTTCTATAGAAACATGGGGCGCGCCAACACATGTGCACAACCCACACTGGTTGTCGGGGTTGGCAAGTTCGGTGCAGTGTGCCGTGGCTCACGCCCAGTCGCTGCAAATGGAAAACATTGTGTTTGGTTTGGCCGATCAACCATGCGTAACCGCGCAATCTTGGCGAGATGTTGCGCACGCCTCTGCCCCGCTGGCAGTTGCAACGTATGCAGGCAAGCGCGGCAACCCTGTAAAAGTGCACGCCGAATTGTGGGCTCAGTTACCATCCACCGGCGACGAAGGCGCGCGAAATCTCTTACGCGTTCACCACCAACTTGTGCAAGAAGTAGCCTGTTCTGGTTCGGCACTGGATGTTGACACGGTCGAAGACCTCGCCCGCGCTGAAGCATTACTCACCGAATATCAAGCAACGTAAAACAATCGGAGCCGCAATGGACCTCAATCATCAATTCACCGTGAACGTTCCAATCGCCGAGGCGTGGGTCATTCTCACCGACCTGGAGCGCATTGCGCCGTGCCTGCCAGGCGCACAACTCACCGAAGTTGAGGGCGACACCTATCGCGGTCAAGTAAAAATCAAAGTTGGGCCAATCCTTGCTCAGTTCAAAGGTCAGGCAAGTTTTGTTTCGCGCGATGATGTTGCGCACAAAGCAACGCTGAAAGGCGAAGGCCGCGACACAACTGGCAAGGGCAACGCTTCCGCTCTCATCACCGCCGAACTCACTTCGGTTTCACCAACTTCAACCACCTGCACCGTGCACACCGACCTCACCATCTCGGGCAAGGTTGCGCAGTTTGGCCGCGGCGCACTTGCCGACGTAAGCGACAAACTGCTTGCACAATTTTCCGAAAATCTCAACCAACTCATCACCGGTGCGCCCGCACCAAGCACGCCAACAACCCCCACTGCCGCCGCTGCCGCACCAGTTGAAACCGCGACGCCAGCACCAAGCGAGCAGCCTGCAATTCGAATTATCAACAGCCCAGAAGTTGCGCCGTTGGACTTGCTCGGAACTGCGGGCGCACCAATTCTGAAACGCGCAATTCCCGCGCTCATTGCTGTTGTCGCTGTGGTTGCCGCGCTTGTCTATATTTTCTAACGCGCCAACAACCGCCGACATTGCTCG
>CAINLH010000038.1 GCA_903850275.1 uncultured Acidimicrobium sp. | reverse complement strand
CAAATTGCAGAATTCGAATCAGCGCGAAGGTGTCATCTTGTCGCCAACTCAAAGTGGCGTTGCGATGCAGTGCAAACCAGTCGAGCAGTTGGTTCCCCGGTCGGGCGTCCACTGCAAGCAGAGCCACCTCCAAACCGATTGCGACGGTTGATCGCACGGGAGGAACGCCCTGCAATTGGATGACTTCGTTTTCTACATGCAGCCAACCGCCCAGTGGTTCTTCCGTAACCGTGTTGTCGTCTTCAACCAATTGCGACTGGCGGCCCATGCGCCAACGAAGTAGCGGTGGTGCGAGCAATGTGGTTGCAAGCACCACAAACAACAACGCTCCGTAGAGTTCCTTATCAAGTGCGCCAGTTGCTAAACCAATTGATGCGAAGATCAAGCCCACTTCGCCACGAGGCAACATGCCGAACCCGATCACCAGTTTGTCTGTGCTTGTGCCCAGAGCTCCTGCGGCAGAAACCATCTTGCCGATAATTGCGGCAACGCTCAGTACTGCTGCAATGCCTAAAACTTTGGGGCTTGCCATACTTGCTAAATCGGTATTGATACCGATGTTCAAAAAGAAAATTGGAATGAACACCTGACTGATTGATGCAACATCGCGTTCGACGCGCTCGTGTGCGCCAATTCGTCGCAGCGAGAAACCAGCAACGAAAGCGCCGATGATTGGAGCAAGGTTTGACATGTCGGCAAACACGCTGAATGCGAGCGCGGTTCCAATTGCAAGCACCGAAACGGTGGCTGATGATTTACTCAGTGCCGTAATGCGGTTGAAGACTGTGGGGAAAATTGCCAAACCAACCGTGCTGGAGACAACGAGGAAGACCACCGCAAGGGCAATCGTTGTTGCAATAGTGCCGACACCAACGCTTCCTTGTTCGACAATTCGTGTGACAACGGTGAGAATGACGAGACCCAGCACATCATCGGCAACTGCCGCGCCAAGCACGATGCGTGCTTCAACAGTTGCGAGCGCGCGCAAGTCGCCAAACACTCGCGCCGTAATTCCTATCGACGTTGCGGTCAGTGCGGCGCCCAAGAAGAGCGACGTGTTGGTGCTGCTGTCGAACAGCACGCCTGTGCCAAAGCCGAGTGCCATTGGTGCGGCAACCCCCAGCACGGCCACGAACATGGACACACGGCCAACACTTTTCAGCTCGGCTATGTCGGTTTCTAAACCAACTTGGATCAACAAGAAGATCACGCCCAACTCCGCCAGCACATGCAGCGTGTCGCTGATGCCCACCAACGACAGCACGGAAGGGCCAATGAGAATTCCGGCAGCGATTTCGCCGATTACGGCAGGTATCCCGATGCGATCGGACAATTCAGAAGCCAATTTGGCAACGACCAAGATGATGGCAATATCGAGCAAAACTCGGCCCATGTCCACGGTGCCGCCCGCACTTCCGAATATGACATTAAGCACGCGGCAACCCTAGAGCCTGAATGTCACGGCTTTGTTTCACCTGTGTGACCTTCGTATGGACTGAAGCGAGCGCCACGGGGCAGAATAGAAGGATGTTGACATACACACCCGAGGCCGAAGCCTTCCGTAAAGAAGTGAAATCGTGGCTTGTCGCCAATTTGCCGAAGGGCTGGTTCGACAAAGGTTTTGAACTCTCCGGAGATGAGCGCAAAAAGTTCAACGCAGAGTGGCCAAGCAAATTGTTTGAAGGCGGCTGGATCTGCGCAACGTGGCCAAAGGAATACGGCGGCAAAGGCCTCGACACATTGCAGGGTGTCGTGTTGGCAGAAGAGTTTGCAAACGCAAAAGCACCGATGCGCGCCGACTTCTTCGGCGACACACTTGTCGGCCCAACGTTGTTGCAGTGGGGAACTGAAGAGCAAAAGAAAGAGTTTCTTCCACAAATTCTCAGCGGCAAGATGCGTTGGTGTCAGGGATTCAGCGAGCCAAATAGCGGAAGCGACTTGGCCAGCCTCAAAACCACCGCAGTGCTCGACGGTGACGAGTGGGTAATCAACGGTCAGAAGGTGTGGACTACGCAGGGACACCACGCCGACTATTGCTTCCTTCTCACCCGCACCGACCAAGCAGCAGCCAAGCACGCAGGTATTTCGTACTTGCTGGTGCCGATGCGTCAAAAGGGCGTTGAAGTGCGCGGCATTGTTCAGCCCGACGGCACAGCCGAGTTTTGTGAAGTGTTTTTCACCGACGCGCGTTGCCCGAAAGACAACGTTGTAGGTGGAGTGAACAACGGCTGGCAAGTTGCAAACAGCACACTTGCATTCGAACGTGGCATGAGCGCTACAACTGGCTATCGCCGATTTGAAGAAGAGTACCGACTGATGCTGATTGCTGCGAAGAAAAATGGAGCAATCAACGATGCAGGCATTCGCCAACGTTTAATGCAGTACTACACCAAGTATCAGATTCTGCGTTACAACGGGTTGCGCTCGCTTGGTGCCACGCTTGAAGGCAAGAAAGACATGGGCGTTATCTCGTTGGGCGCTACGAACAAGATGTATTGGACAGAGATGCATCAACGCGCAATGGAATTGGCACTCGACATTCATGGCGCCGATTCGATGTTGATCAATACTGGCCCGGAAGATGGCGGTTGGCCTGGCGCACAACGCGACAAGCGCCGTGAGGGTTACCCGGTTAGCGCAATGATGTCGTCGTTCTTTTTCTCCCGATCCGAAACAATTTGGGGCGGCACCAGCCAGATTCAACGAAACATCGTTGGTGAACGTGTTCTTGGTTTACCAAAAGAGCCAAAGCCATCGGGCGAGAAGTAGTGAATTTCCCAACCGCAGTTAAATCTGGCTTTCGTAACTACGCAACCTTCTCGGGGCGTGCAACTCGAAGCGAATACTGGTACTGGACACTGTTTGCATTTTTGTTGCAGGCAATGTCGTCAGGTTTCGGTGACGCCATTTCCACTTTGTTTTCAGTTGGGCTGCTGCTTCCGTCAATCGCGGTTTCAGTGAGGCGCATGCATGACACCGACCATCGCGGATGGTGGATGATTGTTCCGATTGTTAACTTCGTTTTTTCGGTGAAGCAAAGCGATCCAAACCTGAATCGATTTGGCCCACCTGCGCCACCGTCGCTGTAAGCGTTAGAGGTATTCCGGCACTCGTCGCTGGTACACCTGCGAAATGAGTGGGGAAGAGATAATGAAGTCTGCGCTTGCTCGGTTGCAGGCCACGGGTATGTTCCAAACAGCAGCAATACGTAAAAGCGCTTTGATGTCTGGGTCGTGTGGCTGTGGTTCCAGCGGGTCCCAAAAAAACATCAAGATGTCGATAAGCCCCTCGGCAATTCGTGCGCCAAGCTGTTGATCGCCGCCAAGTGGGCCAGATCGAAGTCGTTCTACCGTGAGGCCGGTGTGCTCGGTAATCAGCCTTCCCGTGGTGCCAGTGCCAACAAGCGTGTGCCTTGAAAGTTCGAGCTCGTGATCCTTCGCCCATTCCAGCATTTCGTCTTTCATGTTGTCGTGGGCAACAAGTGCAATGCGCTTAGTGGCGGGGCTCTCAATATCCATCATGATGGTGGTGGTCATGACCCAAGTGTGTCAGGTTTTTGGCAAGGGCTATACTCGTTTTGATGAAGAACAGCAAAACAATTCGTAACCAAATTGTGGTTGCTTCGCCAGTGGGCAAATTGTGCCTTATCGCATCAGACAAGGGTTTGGTAGCGATTGATGTGCGAAACGTTCGGGTAGCAAGCGATCAGGAAACGAGTGCCTCCGCGCAAAAGATTCTTTCGGCAACGAAGAAGCAGTTGGAACAGTATTTCGCGGGCAATCGAACGACCTTCGATATTCCGCTCGATTTAGAGGGAACTGACTTTCAGCAACAGGCTTGGCGTGCGTTGTGCCGAATTCCCTACGGCAAAACCATCTCGTATGGGCAGCAAGCAAAAAACATTAAAAAGCCCAAAGCGTTTCGCGCCGTCGGTTCGGCCAATGGCAAGAACCCCATTCCCATCATCGTGCCCTGCCATCGGGTGGTTGCCGGCGACGGATCGTTGGGCGGTTATTCGCTAGGGCTGAAGATGAAAAAGCAATTGCTGGCGCTGGAAGGCGTTAGTGAGGCTGAGTAAAGCCGAAACATTCGCGTAAGTATTCGTCGCGAAGCGCTTCTTGCGGTGGCCCCATCGAGACAACTCGTTGAGCAAGCAATAACACGGAAGTCGCGTGTTCTGCGTCGGCAAGTTCGTGTGTTGCCATCACAACCGT
>CAINLH010000037.1 GCA_903850275.1 uncultured Acidimicrobium sp. | reverse complement strand
TCGAAGGCAACCTCAGACGTGTCGGCGGCGGTTGCAGCCGAGCGAAAAAAGATGACCGAGTTTGCAAACGGCGTGCGCAACGGCACGATTTGTGGTGCAACCGGCAAAACGTTTACGCACGTTGTCAACGTGGGCATTGGCGGAAGCGACTTGGGGCCACGCTTGGTGTGGGAAGCGCTGAGCCCGGTGGTGAAAGCCGATCTGCAGTGTCGTTTCGTTTCCAACATCGACCCACTCGGCGTGCAACAAGCGCTGCAGGGCCTGGATGCCGAGCGCACGTTGGTAGTGATGTGCTCCAAGACTTTTTCGACAAGCGAAACACTGGCTAACAGCCGCGCGATTGCCGCATGGTTAGAAAGCGCGTTGGGCGCCGATGCAGTTGCTCAGCATTGCGCAGTAGTTGCAGTGGACGCACAGAAGGCGCGCGCACAGAACATTTCGTTTGCTCACTCGTTTGCAATGTGGCAATGGGTTGGTGGGCGATATTCGGTTTCTTCGGCTGTCAATTTGTGCAACGTGGTTGCCTTCGGGCCAGAAGTACATGACCAAATGTTGGACGGCATGCGTGCCATCGATGAGCATTTCGTGTCTGCGCCGTTGCAGCAAAACATCCCAATGGTGTTGGGTGCTATTGGTGTTTGGAACAGGTCGGTGCTTGGCCGCGCAACTCATGCGCTCATTTCGTACTCCGATGCGTTGGCCTCGTTTGCGCCGTACGTGCAGCAGCTAGAGATGGAAAGCAATGGCAAGCGCGTGCGCACAGACGGCACGCCGGTTTCGGTTGAAACGGCGCCGGTCATTTGGGGTGGTGTGGGCACCAACTCGCAGCACGCCTATATGCAGTTGCTACATCAGGGAACCTCTGTGATCCCTGTGGATTTCATTGGCTTTGCCAAGGTGCTTGCGCAGGGCTCGGAAGAACACGACGCGTTGGTTGCAAATATGTTGGCGCAGTCGCAAGCACTTGCATTTGGGCGCACGGCAGATGGCGCGGGTGACGCTTCATTGGCCGAGCATCGCGCAATGCCGGGCAACCGCCCAAGCACCACCATCATTGCTAGCCAACTGTCGGCTGCAACCCTTGGGGCACTGATTGCCCTTTACGAGCACAGCACGTTTGTGCAGGGCTGTATTTGGGATATCAATTCGTTCGATCAGTGGGGCGTGGAGCACGGCAAACAACTTGCGGCCACGGTGGCTGCAGATATTGCCGAAGGTTCGGCAAGTGCCGGCCACGATTCTTCAACAAAATCGCTGCTTGATTGGTACTTGAAGCACCGATAAGCCACGTAGTCTTTCGGCGTGGCCGTGCAGATTTCGCAAGCAGAACGGATGATGAACTTGTTGGCGTTGTTGGTGCAACGCTCGCAACCACTGACGCTTAAACAGATTCGCCAAGAATTGGGCAACCAGTATTCGCCAAGTGACACCGCAGCCAGGGCCGCATTCGAGCGCGACAAGAATGATTTGCGACAGATGGGAATACCCATCGAGATGATCACGCTGGGCGGCGATGCGGCGGGCGAAGGCGCATACAAAGTAGACAGACGCAAGTTTGAGCTAAGCGATTTGCGCCTCACCGATAGCGAGAGGGAAGCGCTGCAGATGGCGGTTGCAACCATTCGTTTGGGCGCAAGCCACGGCGACGAGGCGCTGTGGAAGTTGGGTGGCGAGCGCGCACTAAATACGCCATCCACCAGTGTGAACGTGCAACTAGACGACAGCATTTTGCCGGCACTTGCCGCGGGCGTGGTGGAGCACCGCACATTCAACTTCACCTATAAAGGTGAGAAACGACGCGTAGACCCATACGGGTTGTTGGCGCGAAATGGTTTTTGGTACATCGTTGGTTTCGACCACCTGCGCGGTGCGCAACGAGTGTTCCGTGTCGATCGCATTGAAGGGAAACTGGAAGCGGGCGACAAAGGTTCGTTTCAGCGCCCCGATGGTTTCGATTTGGCGAAGGCCGTGCCAACCGAGCAAGAGATGTTGGCAGAAGGCGACAGCCAAAGCCCAACGGCCGTGGTGTTAGTAGACAAAACACTTGCCAGCCGAGTGCGACGCGAGTTTGGCGATGGTTCGGTAGCCAAAGAACGCGCAGATGGTTCGATCGAGTTTGTTATTCCGTGCGCCAACTTGGACGCCTTTCGGTTGTGGTTGTTTGCCATGGTCGACCGGGCCGAGGTGCTGTCGCCGCCGGCAATTAGGGCCAAAGTCATCGAGTGGCTTACACAACAGGCGCGGGGCAACTGATGGCTTCGCGAAAAGTTGTGCGTAAGGGAGTAGCCAATTTGTTGTCTGGGCGCAAAGCGCGCCGCGGCCCTCGCAGCGCGGCAGAGCGCGTGTCTGGTTTGCTCGTGATGTTGCCGTGGGTGCTCGAGCGCAAACGAGTGAAGCTTGCCGACATGGCCAAACAATTCAAATTGACCGAGGCCGAATTAATGGCCGACATCATGATGGCTGCAATGTGCGGCGTACCGCCATATTCGCCAGATGCGTTGATCGATGTGTTTGTAGACGAAGACGAAGTGGTGGCCGAAGTGCCTTCCGTATTTTCCCGACCGTTGCAACTGAACACGGCAGAAGTGTTTGCCCTTGTCACCATGGGCCAGGCCGCAATGAAATTGGCCGGCGCCGACACATCGGGCCCTCTTGCAACCGCATTAGCCAAAGTGCGGCCGCTGTTGCCCGACGACTCGATGGTGGTGGTGGACATTGCCAACATCAAGTTTCTGCCCGAGTTGCGCCAAGCACTGAGCCCCGCCGAGCAAGTGACGATTACTTACTTTGCGCCGTCTACCGCCACGCGCACCGAGCGAACCATCACGCCTCGCGCGGTGTTTGAAGACGCGGGCAATTGGTATGTGTCGGCCGACGACAACTTGTCTGGCGAGCGCCGCGTGTTTCGTGTGGATCGCATCGAGGCTCTCACCCGCACCGGCGTATTGGCACCAAAGTTTGGCGAGCCAGATGAAATGGACAGCGACGGCCC